>NZ_JBZXYT010000011.1:0-112444 GCF_059391765.1 Brachybacterium sp. SYSU DS0246
AGATGATCATCGGAGACCCGAACGTCCACACGTGCAGCAGGATGATCGTGCCCAGCGCCGTATCGGGATTGGACACCCAGCCGGGCAGGTTCTCGAATCCCAGCATCTCCCCGATCTGATTGACCAGACCGCTGGCGCCGAACATCTGGCGCCACAGGATCGCGATCGCGACCGAGCCGCCCAGCAGGGACGGCAGATAGAACACCGAGCGATAGAACGCCAGCGCCTTCATGCCCTGGTTCAGCACCACCGCCAGCAGCAGCGCCGCCAGCAGCTGCAAAGGCGTACCCACGAACACGTAGATGAACGTGACCACCAGCGAGTTGTGCAGCCGCGAATCACCGATCATCTCCTTGATGTTCGCCAGCCCCACGAACTCCGGCGGAGCCAGCAAGCTGTAATCGGTGAATGCCAGGGCGAACGAGGCGATCATCGGGATCAGCGTGATCCCGAGGAACCCCAGCAACCACGGCAGCATGAACACCATCGCCGGCTTGTTGTCGGGGTGCTTCTCCTTGACACCACCCTTCTGGCGGCGCCGCGACGCCAGCTGCGTCAGCTCTCCCACAGCGCTCATGAACTACTTCCCTTCTCGGATTCTTCGGTGCCGCCGGCCCGGCGGGGAGTTCTCCCCACCGGGACCGGCGACGTGCGGCCGGGCTCAGGTCGAACCACGATGAGCCGGATCAGCCGATGGCCGCGTCGAGCTCGTCGAGCAGGCGCTGCCCGCCCTCCTCGGCGGTGATCGTGCCGAACAGCACGTCCTCCCCGACCCGCTTGAGGATCGCCTCGAACTCGCCGCCGCCCTGCGGGGTGAGCTCGGGAGACGGTCCGAGCTCGCTCTCGATGGACTCCAGGAAGTCCACGGCCTTGAGGTTCGCCTCGTCGAGGTCGGGCACGATGGCCTCGCGCACCGTGAGGTTGCCGGGGACCCCGCGCTCGACGGAGAGGATCTTCCCGGCCTCGGGCGAGTTCACGAGGAAGTCCACGAAGGCGACGGCCGCCTCGGGGTTCTGGGACGCCTGGGAGACCGCCCAGTACATCGAGGCCTTGTACCACAGCTGCGCATCGGCGGCGGAGCCCGTCACCGATGGCGGTCGCAGCACCTGGACGCCGCCGGGGATGACAGCATCGTGGGCGACGACCTGATTGGACCAGGCCACCGTCATGGCGACGCGCCCGGTGGAGAACAGGGTCTGGTCCAGGGTCTGGTTGGCGTCCTCGACCGACGTGCTCGCGTCGGGCCCGGCCCCGGAGTCCTGGATCCGCAGTGCGTACTCGAGCAGCGAGGTCGCCACCGAGGCGTCGAAGCCGGGCCCGCCGTCCTTGTACTGGTCCTGGCCCTGCTGGCGCGCCCAGACCTGGAACATGCCCTGGACGGGGCCCAGCTGGGAGACGCCCCAGGTGCCGTCGGGCGTGGCCTCGGAGATCTGGACGGCGGTGTCGATGAGGTCGTCCCAGGTCCAGGTGGTGTCGTCGGGGATCTCGACCCCGGCCTCCTCGAACATGGCGGGGCTGATGAGGAACGTGAACGAGTTCAGCCCGGCGTTGATCGCGACCAGGCCCTTGCCCTCGACCTCACCGACCTCGACCGATCCCTCGGCGAACTCGTCGGTGGCCAGGCCCGCCTCGGCGAGGTCCAGCAGCTGGTCGCGGCCGCCGTACTCGCTGAGGTACTTCTCGTCCATCTGGACGATGTCGGGGAAGTCGCCGCCGGCGGCCTGGGTGGCCAGCTTGTCCCAGTAGCCGCCCCACTCCCCCGGCTCCGGCGTGATCGTCACGGAGTCGTCGACCTCCTTGTAGGCCTCGACCACGTTGGCGGTGTTCTCGTCGCGGGTGGGGTTCCCCCACCAGGCCAGGCGGAGTGCGGCGGCGCCGTCGGAGCCGCTGGACCCGCCGGAGGCGTTGGGGCCGCAGGCGGCGAGCCCGGCCAGACCGGGAGCGGCGAGGCCGAGCGCGAGGGCTGAGCGTCGGGTGTACATGAGATCTCCTTTGATCGTCGAGAGCGCCGCCGGGGCGGCTGGGTACGGAATTCTGGAGCCGCCCCGAGCGAGAGGCGGCGGGTCGGGACGACCGCCGTGGTCGCCGTCGACCGGAACGGCCTCCGGGTCCCGGGTCCTGGCTCCCGGTGCTGGGTCCTGACTCCTGTGTCGTGGGTCCTGGTTCCCGGGTGCTGGGCGCTGCGTGGCTCGCGGCGCCGGGATCCCGGTGATGGAGCTCTTTCATGATGAGACGTGGCGTGAACGGTGCCGGCTCCGTGGCCGGTGCCTGCACCGGATCGTGTGGTGGCCGTCACGGAGAACGACCACCTAAGGAAAGCGCTTGACCGTCGGCTTGTCAACCCGACTCCCGAGGGGCCCCGACGCAGGATTTCCCACCGTTGCCCAACCGTTGCCTTGCGCGACTCGGCGGGCTCTTGTGTGTCCCGCACCACATGATTAGTCTGAGCCCACAACTAACCCTGAAACGACTCAGTCCGTCTCCCGCCCATTATGCCCTGCCCCCACCCCGCAGGCGGGCCGGGATCGCCCGCTCCTCAGCTCCGTCAGCCCCGTGCTGACGGGCCCGCCCCTTGTCGAAGGATCAATGATGATCTCCCGCCGAAGCACGCTCGGACTGCTCGCCGCAGCCGGCACCTTTCCTGCTCTGTCCACGCTCGCCGCCTGCGGCCCGAACGCCGCCGACGAGGGCGACGAGAACTCCGTGCGGATCTACTGGTGGGGCGGTGAGCTCCGGGACGGCATGACCCGGGAGGCCCTCGACCTCTTCTCCGAGTCCCACCCGGACATCAGCGTCTCCCCCGAGTACAGCGAATGGACCGGCTATTGGGACAAGCTCGCCACGCAGACCGCCGGCGGCGACTCGCCCGATGTCATGCAGATGGACGAGGCCTACATCGACTCCTACGGCACCCGCGGGTCCCTCCTCGACCTCGAGAGCGTCTCGGACGTGCTGGATCTCAGCGCCATGGACGAGGACATGCTCGAGACCGGGCGCCTGGCCGACGGCACCCTCGTCGGTGCACCGCTGGGCATAGGGATCTTCGCCGTCGGGGTGAACCCCACGATCCTCGAGCAGGCCGGGGTCGAGATGCCGGACGACACCACCTGGACCTGGGACGAGTTCGCGCAGATCGCCACGTCGGTCACCGACTGGGCGCAGGGCGCCGGCGAGGACGTCGTCGGCTTCGACTTCTTCGGGACCTCCGCCGCGGAGCTCGCCGCCTGGGCCCGCCAGAGCGGTGAGCAGCTGTTCCCGCGCGAGGACGAGATACTGATCAGCAAGGACACGATCGTCGCCTACCTCGAATACGCGCTGGGCCTGGTCGAGAGCGGCGCCGTCCTCGCCCCCGGCGAGCAGCTGGAGGATTTCAACGCCGGCGTGGAGCAGGGCCGGTTCGGCAACAACCGCTCGGCCTTCCACCTCCAGTTCCATACCCAGGTCCAGACGTTCCAGGCCTCCTCGGGCTCCCCGCTGCAGCTGCTGCGGCTGCCCGCCCGCAGCAGCGGTGACCACCAGATGGTCAACAAGGCCTCGATGTACTGGTCGATCTCCGCCGACACCGCCAACCCGGACGGCTCGGCGACGCTCGTGGACTTCCTGCTGCGCGATCCCGAGGCGGCCAAGATCCTCAAGATCGAGCGCGGGGTGACGGCCTTCCCCGACCTGCAGGAGGAGATCGAGCCCGCCCTCGATGAGAACGAGATGGTCTCGCTCGACTTCGCCCGCGACATGCAGGCCGAGGTAGTACGGCCACCACTGGTGACACCCGCCTCGGGAGTCGGCTTCGGCGACGAGTTCAGCAGGCTCAGCGAGGAGTCGCTGTTCGGCAGCCGCCCGCCGGAGGACGTCGCCGACGAGATCCTCACCCAGCTCGAGAGCATGCAGCCCGAGACCTGAGGCAGCCCGGGCTCTGAGGCAGCCCGCATGCAGGAGGAACCATGACGTTGACCAGACGCACCGCGATGACCACGGTGCCCCTCGGCGCCCTCGCCCTGAGCGGTCTGGCCGCCTGCGGCCCCAACAGCGGCGGTGGAGGCTCGGGCGAGGACGGCGGCGACTCGCTGCGCTTCTCCTGGTGGGGGAATCCGGAGCGCGCCGAGACCACCCAAGCCGTGATCGACCTGTTCATCGAGCGCAACCCCGACGTCACCATCAGCGGTGAGCCCGCGGACCTCGCCAGCTACTTCGACCGGCTCGCGACGTCGGTCGCCGCCGGGGACGAGCCCGACGTGATCACGATGGGCGGCGCCTACCCCGCCGAGTACGTCGCCCGCGACGTCCTGCTGGACCTCAGCACCGTCGAAGACACCCTCGACCTCTCCGAGATGGACGACGTGGCTCTGACCAACGGTCAGGTCGACGGCACCCAGTACGCCGTGACCACGGGCATCAACGCCCCCGGGATGATCGTCAATCCTGCCGTGCTGGAGGCCGCCGGCGTCGAGATGCCCGATACGGAGACCTGGACCTGGGAGGACTACCGCGAGATCGCCACGGCCGTGAGCGAGGGCAGCCCCGAGGGCACCTTCGGATCCGGCACGGTGTTCACGCACGACTCGGTGGACCTATGGGCGCGTCAGCACGGGGAGATCCTCTACACCGAGGACGGGCAGATCGGTGTGAGTGCCGAGACCGTGGAGGCGTTCTTCGAGTACTCGACATCGCTGATCGATTCCGGGGCGAGCCCGAGCGCCGAGCAGATCGTGGAGCTCACCGACGTCGGGCCCGAGCAGACCCTCATGGGCCGCGGGCTCGCCGGCTTCGCCCTCGACTGGTCCAGCTCTCTGACCGCCCTGGCCACGGCCTCCGGCGCCGCTCTGGAGATCGTCAAGATCCCCGGCGAGTCGCAGGAGCCGGGCGCCTGGCTGCAGTCCTCCCAGTTCTACACGATCTCCGCTCGCACGGCGTCCCCTGACCTCGCCGCGAAGTTCGTCAGTTTCCTGGTCAGCGACCTGGACGCCGCGAAGCTCATCCTCACCGATCGCGGGGTCCCGGCCATCGAATCGGTGCGCCAGGCGATCCTCGAGGAGCTCTCCGAGACCGCACAGCGCGAGGTCGAGTACATCTCCGCACTCGGCGAGATGGACCTGAAACAGACCTGGATCGGTCCCGCGGGGTCCACCGCGGTCGAGGAGATCACCCCGCGCCACCAGAACGCCGTGCTGTTCGGCGACGCGACGCCCGCCGACGCCGCGGAAGCGTGGCACCAGGAGGCCGTGGCCGCCGTGGAAGCATGACCCCGCCCTCTGCCAGCATCCCGTCCGCTACCAACACCCCACCCGCCGCCAGCACCCCGCCCGCCGCGAGCACCCCCTCCGAGAGGCCGTTATGGGGAGGTCCAAGTGGCCCTGCAGAGGGGGTGCTCGCCCGACGCCCCGGGCCGCCACGGCGACGGGGTGCGCCCGGCCCCGGGTCGCCGCCACGGCGACGGGGTGCGCCCGGCCCCGGGTCGCCGCCGGCCACGCGCCGTTAAACTCCGCGACACACCGGAGCGCTAACGTGCCCTGACACGACAGGCCGGGCGGACGGAGACGGGCATGAACTTCACCGAGTGGTCCCTCCGCCTCATGGATTTCCTCGGCGGGCCGGGGCTGGCCCTGGTCATCGCCGCCGAAGCACTGTTCCCCCCGGTCCCCGGCGAGATCCTGCTGCCGTTCTCCGGCGTCAGCGCCGCGGCGAACGGGCAGAGCTTCCTGGTGCCGCTGTTCTGGACCACGCTGGGCTCCGTCCTCGGCGGGCTGGGGGTGTACACCGTCGGTCGGGCACTGGGCCTGGCCCGCACCCAGGCCCTCGTCCGCCGGATCCCGCTGATGGAGACCAAGGACGTCGACGTCGCGATGCGGTTCTTCGAGCGATGGGGATTCCCGGCGGTGGCGATCGCCCGCTTCGTGCCGATGGTGCGCACCTTCATCTCCATCCCGGCGGGGATCGAGAAGATGCCGGTCTCCCTGTTCGCCCTGGCCACCGGCCTCGGCTCGGGCATCTGGAACGCCGCGTTCGTGATCGCCGGGTACTTCTTCGGCCAGGCCGGCGGGGAGGCGCTCGAAGCGTTCGTGCGGATCTACTCCTCGATCCTCGCGGGCATCGGGATCCTGGCGCTGATCGGTTTCATCATCCAGCGGGTGAGGGGCTCGCGCGAAGTCACCGACGGCGAGGAGAAGGCCTTCGGCGAGGGCGGGGACCGGGCCGAAAAGACAGCCCTCGACGAGGGTGAGGTCCGAGCCGAGGAGCCGGCTGGCGACGAGGGCGACGGCCGGCGCCGGACACAGAGCGAGGACGCGCCTGTCGCCGGGGCCGACGGCACGGGCGGCGCCAGGGTCGACGGTACGGGCGACACCGGCCCCGACGGCACGGGCGGTGCCGGGCCCGACTCAGCGGCCCGGCCCGGCTCAGCGGCCGGGCCCGGCTCGGGTGCCGGTCGCCACAGCGGTGCCGACCCTGAGCGCGCGCGGCCTACATTGGAGAGATGAGCACCTCGCACGACCCCGTCGAGGACGGTCGCACCGGGGCCGGCGCCCCCGTCGGCCGGGCCGGACCCGCAGGGGACGTCGGCCGCTGGTTCTCCACCGCCGCCGCTCCCGTCGGCCGCTCCCCCGCCCCGGCCCCTTCCCGGCGCCACGGACGTCGGGCCGCCTGGGGACCGATGGCCAGCGCGCAGTACGGGCTCGAGAGTCCGACGGCGGACATCGAGGCGGGTCTCGACCTGCTGCGCGGAGCGCCGGTGGCGGTGCTGACCGGTGCGGGGATGTCCACCGGTTCGGGACTGCCGGACTACCGCGGCCGCGACGCCGTACCCCGCTCACCGATGACGTATCAGGAGTTCATGGGCCATGACCTGGCCCGCCGCCGCTACTGGGCGCGCTCCACCGTCGGCTGGGAGCAGTTCGCCCGTGCCCGGCCCGGCCCCGCGCATCACCTGCTGGCCGCCCTCGCCGGCCCCGCGTTCCCCACCACCGGGGTAATCACCCAGAACGTCGATGGGCTCCACCAGGCGGCCGGCTCCCATCCGGTGATCGACCTGCACGGTCGCCTGGACCGGGTGCGCTGCCAGCAGTGCGACACCCTCACCTCCCGCGCGACGCTGCACTCACGGATGCTGGTGATGAATCCGGAGCTGGCGGCGCGGCTGCCGGAGCTGGCGGCCGACGCCGCCCAGGCGCCCGACGGGGACGCCGAGGTGGACCGCACCAGCAGGTTCCGCTATCCGGGCTGCCCGTTGTGCGGCGGGATCCTCAAGCCCGACGTGGTGTTCTTCGGCGAGTCCGCGCGGCCCGAGGTGGTCGCGGCGGCGTTCGCAGCGCTCGAGGCGGCCGACGCGCTGCTGGTGCTCGGCTCGAGCCTCTCGGTGCAGTCGGGACTGCGTTTCGTGCGCGCCGCCGGCCGACAGGGAAAGCCGGTGGTCATCCTCAACGACGGCCCCACCCGAGCGGACCCCGACGCCACGGTGCGCCTGCACGGGCGGATCGAGGAGGTGCTCGCCGTGTGGGCGCGAGCGACCGGGGCCGGGTCCGGTTCCTGACAGGTCGGCCCGGGGTCAGCGGCCCTGCCCGGCGTCAGCCGCCCTGCGCAGGGTCAGCGGCCCCGCGGGCTCCAGGCCGAATAGCCGCCCTCGAGGTGCCGCAGGCGCCCTTCGCGCCCGTGCCAGGATCCGCGCAGCCGTTCCAGGGCCCGGGCTGAGCGTGACCCGGCCTGGCAGTACAGGACGGTCTCGGTACCCAGCGTGCCGTCGGGAAGCGCGTCCGCGCCATGCTCGAGGATCTCCCCGACCGGCACGTGCACGGCCCCCTCGATGGTGCCGGCGGCGACCTCCCAGTCCTCGCGCACATCGATCAGCGTGATCCCCGCGCTCCGGGCGAGCAGCTCCCGCAGAGCGGAGGCATCGAGGGTCTCCTCCGGCCCCGGACCGCCGCTGTGGCACGCGGGGTCCGCGGCGGCCGGGACCTGCACCCGGGTGGCCGGGGTGCGATCCGGGTCCGGCTCCAGGCGCAGCGTGCGCGAGCTGCTGGTGGCCTCGTCCCACAGCAGCAGTCGCCCCACCAGGGGGTCGCCGGTGCCGGTGACCAGCTGGATCACCTGGGCGGCCATGATCGTCCCCAGCAGTCCGGGCAGGGAGCCCAGCACGCCCGCCTCGGCGCAGGAGGGTGCGTCCCCGGGGGCCGGGGGTTCGGGGAACAGGTCGCGGTAGTGGGCGCCGCGGCCGGGCCAGAACACGCTGGCCTGTCCCTGGCCGCGCAGCACGGCCGCCCACACCATCGGCACCCCGGTGATCTCGCTGGCATCGGCGACCACGTAGCGGGTGGCGAAGTTGTCCGAGCCGTCCACGACCACGTCGTAGCGCCCGACGAGGTCGACAGCACCCTCCGGGCTGAGCCGCTGGTGGTGCGCCTCGACGGCGACCTCGGGGTTCAGCCGCTGGGCGGCGCGGGCGGCCGATGCGACCTTCGGGGTGCCGACGTCCTCAGTGCCGTGGATGACCTGGCGATGGAGGTTGGAGACGTCGACGTCGTCGTCATCGACGATGCCGATCGTGCCGATCCCGGCTCCGGCGAGATAGCTCAGCGCCGGGCTGCCCAGGCCGCCGGCCCCGATCAGCAGCACCCGCGCCGCGCGCAGGCGGCGCTGGCCCAGGGTGCCGATCTGGTCGAGGGTGATCTGGCGCCGGTAGCGCTCGATCTGCTCCGCCGTCAGCTCGGGGCCGGGTTCGGCGAGCGGTGGGAGCCTCTGGCCGTGGGATACGGCGGCCGACGGGCTGCGGTCGGGGACGGCCCTCACCATGACTCGGCCATCCGTCCGGTCGCGGCGGGCGCCCCGGCCGCGCCGACCGCCTCGCCGTTCCCGGCATCGCCGGCGTCGGTCTCGATGAGCCCCTCGAAGCTGGAGGAGGCCAGCGCCAGGCGGCGCTGCGGGATCCGTCCGGCCCCGGCGGCGGCGCGACCCGCGCGCACGGCCCAGTCCATCGCCCGGGCCATGGCCTCGGGGTCCTGGGCGCGGGTGACGGCGCTGGCCACGAGCACGGCGTCGCATCCCAGCTCCATGGCCAGCGCCGCGTCCGAGGCGGTGCCGATCCCGGCGTCGAGCACGATCGGAACGCTGGCCTGGGCGGTGATCAGCTCGATGTTGTGCGGGTTCAGGATGCCCAGTCCCGTCCCGATCGGTGAGCCGAGCGGCATCACCGCGGCGGCGCCGGCGTCGGCGAGGTGACGGGCCAGCACGGGATCGTCGGTGGTGTAGGGCAGCACGGTGAAGCCGCGCCGGACCAGCTCGGCGGTCGCCTCGACCAGTTCGATGCCGTCGGGCAGCAGGGTGTCCTCGTCGGCGATGACCTCGAGCTTGATCCAGTTCGTCTCCAGCGCTTCACGGGCGAGCTCCGCGGTGAGGATGGCGTCGCGGGCGCTGAAGCAGCCGGCGGTGTTGGGCAGCACCTTGATCCCGAGCCGCTCGAGCAGCGTGAACACCGAGTTGCCGGTGGCCGCGGAGAAGCGGCGCATCGCGACGGTGGTCAGCGCGGTGCCGGAGGCGACCAGGGCGCGTTCGAGCGCGGCGAGGTCGGTGGCCCCGCCGGTGCCCATGATCAGGCGCGATGTCAGGGGCGTGCCGGCGATGGTGAAGGAGTCGTCGGCGAGGTCGGGACGTGCGGAGGGGCGGGTCATGGGTCAGCCTCCCTGCACGGCGGTGACGAACTCGCAGCGCGCGCCATCGGGCACGGGCGTCGTGGCCCAGCGGGTGCGGGGCACGACGGTGTCGTCCAGGGCGACGGCGACGCCGAGCGGACTGCCGTCGCTCGCGCGGCCGTCCTCGCCGATCTCCTGGCCGAGGCGGGAGCTGACCAGGTCGCGGACGGTGCTTCCCGGCGGGAGTGCGACCTCGTCGCCGTTGACGGTCAGGGACAGATTCATGGGTTCTCCTGGGCGGATGAGGCGGTGGCGCTGGGTACGGGGGATGGCGGGAGGGACGCCGTCGGCGGTGGGATGGTGAAGCGTTCGGGCCGGACCGCGTCGAGCAGCTGCGAGCGGGGCGCGGCGGGGTCCTCGAGCAGCTCGGCGGTGCGCTGGGCGGCCCAGGCGGACAGCAGGATCCCGTGGCGGTGGTAGCCGGTCGAGACGATCACGCGGTCATCGCCGGGCACGGGGCCCAGCAGCGGGAGGTCATCGGGGGTGCCGGGGCGTGCCCGGGTGGTGACCTCGACCAGTTCGGTCTCCCGCACGGACGGGGCGATCTCGATCGCGTCCTGGAGCAGCTGGTGGACGCCGCCGGTGGAGGTGCCGGCGAGGTCGTCCTCGCGGCTGGTGGCACCGATGACCAGGTGGCGATCGGCGCGCGGGACCAGGTAGACGGATCGTCCCCGCACGGTGGCGCGCACGGTGCGGGCCACCAGGTTGTCCTCGCCCGGGGCCAGCAGCGAGGTCGGCACGCGCACGCGCAGGATGTCGCCGTGGACGGGGCGCAGGGCGAGGTCGAGGCGGCGGTGCGGGCCCGCGATCTCTCCCGCACCGAGCCCTGCGGCCAGCACGATCCTCTCGGCGTCGATCTCCTCGAGCGAGGTGAGGCGGCGACGGTGGATGGGAACGGCGGGGCCGTCCCCGGGTCCGCCCGCTCCGGCCAGGATGTCCTGGACGGCGGCGGCCAGGCGCCGCGGGTCGACCTGGTGGTCGTGCTCGATCAGCTGCGCGCCGGCGATGCCGCGGGCCAGGGCGGGCTCGAGACGGCGCAGCTCCCGGGGCGGGAGCTCGCGGACGGCCGCTCCGGTGGAGCGCTGGATCTCGGCCAGGTCGCGCAGCGCGGCGGCGTCGGCGTGGTCCCGCCCGATGACCACGGTCGAATCGTCCCGGTAGCCGGGGTCCACGCTGGTGCGCGCGGCGAGGCGGCTCGCGAGATCGCGGTGCGCCTGGGAGGCCTCGCGCATTATGGCCCACAGCGGGCCCTGCCCGACCTGGATCTCCGCGGCGGGGGCGAGCATCCCGGCGGCCGCGAACGTGGCCCCGTCGGCGACCCCCTCGGCGTGGATCTCCACGCGGTGACCACGCGCTCGCAGCTCGGCGGCGGTGAGCAGGCCGACGATGCCCGCGCCGATGACGGCGACATGCATGGCACGCATCCTGAGATTCCTCCTGACGGCGGCATGATCCGCATCCAGTGCTGGTGGTCGGCGCGCTGCGCCCTCTCAGCCCGGCGTCTCGGGCTCCCACGGAACCCCTCGAGTCTACGCGCCGGCGCAGACGCCGACGAGCCGGCGGGCCAGTGCCTGCGGCACGGTGCCGGCGGCACGGCGCCGGCAGGCCGGAGATTCCGGGTCCCGGTCACGCTCTGTGCCAGGCTGTGCCCATGAACGCTCACTCGTCGGCGACCAGCGAGGCCGGTGCCCGGCGCCGCGAAGCCCTGCGCGCCTCCCGCCTGTACGTCTGCGTCGATCTCTCGCGCGGGCTCGAGGGCCTGCTGGCTTTCGCCGAGGCCGCCTTCCGCGGCGGGGTGGACATCCTGCAGGTGCGGGACAAGGCGGCCGAGGCCCGCGCCGAGGTCGAGGCCCTGCGGGCGCTGCGGCCGATCGCCGACGCGCACGGCACGCTGCTGGCGGCCAATGACCGGGCCGACGTCGCCGCGCTGGCCGGCGCGGACATCCTCCACCTCGGCCAGGGCGACCTGAGCACGCTGGATGCCCGTGCGCTGCTGGGCCGGGACGTCCTGATCGGCCGCTCGACCCGCACCACGGAGCAGATGGAGGCGGCCGACGCCGATGCGGGCCTGGACTACTTCTGCACCGGTCCGGTGTGGGCGACGCCGACGAAGCCGGACCGCGCCCCCGTCGGCCTCGACCTGCCGCGCGCCGCCGCCCGGCGGACGGGGGAGGCGAAGCCGTTCTTCGCCATCGGCGGAGTCGACGCGGAGCGTGTCCCCGAGCTGCTCGCCGTCGGCGCCGAGCGGATCGTGGTGGTCCGCGCCGTGACCGAGGCCGACGATCCCGAGGCAGCGGCCCGGACGCTGCGGGACGCCCTCACGAGCTGACCGGCGCTGAGACGTCCTCACGAGCTGAGGGGTCCCGCGGAAGCCTCTGACCAGCGGGATGGGCCGCGCGCGGGGGCCGGCGAATCCTGCGGGAGGCGCTCAGGAGACGACGGCCGCGGCGAGTGCGACCAGGTCGCCCGCGTCGACGGGCCGGAACTCCAGCGGCGGGTCCTCGGCGGCCGGGTCCAGCGCCTCCATCGTGAGCACCTCGCTGCCGGTGACATACACGCTGACCTGCTGCACGCTGTCGTCGTCGGTGTGCACGGTGGTCAGCACGCTCTGGGCACGGGTGTCGGCGAGCCGGGCGGCGAGCGGGTGTCCCGAGGCGAGCTCGGTGCGGCGCACGGTGACCGGGGCGCCGCCCTGGCCGGCGACGGAGCTCGGGTCGATCAGCGTGGCGATCCGGGCGGGGACCTGCTCGACCCGCAACGGCGTGAAGTGGTGGATGCCCGACGGGGTCACTTCCTCCTCGAGCACACCAGTTTCATGGACGTAGTAGTACGCGCGGCTGACCAGCGGGCCGCTCTCGGACTGCACCGTGCGCTCCGCGGTGGCGAATCGCGCGGCGGTGCGGCGCAGCAGCTGGCAGCCGCGGAGCTCGGTGCCGGCCACCCATCGCAGCCGCCCGGTCGCCCCGTCCCGGGCAGCATTCACCCGCCCGTCGGCGATCAGCGAGCGCAGTCCGACGTCGGCCGCGACGGCGGCCTGGTCGGGGCGCTGGTCGAGCCAGGGCATGGCGGTGAACTGGGGCTGCTGGTGCCCGTCGAGACCGGCCAGCTGCTCATCGCTCAGCGACAGCAGCCGGCGGGGCTCGCCGCCGTCGGCCTGGTCCAGGACGTGGTGCGCGGCGGAGCTGTCCGGCGCCGAGGAGCCCGCGCGCGGCGACGGATCGGTCTGGTCGGTCGGGCGCTCGCTCATGGCCGCGACACTACCGCCCGTCACCCCTGGCCGCGCCGGCGCCGTGCGCGGACAATGAGCGGTGACCCCGTCGTCGTGGCGGACAGAGCGAAGGAGAGCAGCCGCATGAGCGCCGACCATCCCGTGTGCGACCTCAACGCCGATCTCGGTGAGGGCTTCGGCGCGTGGTCGATGGGTGATGACGCGGCCATGCTCGAGGTGGTGACCACGGCGAACATCGCCTGCGGAGGGCACGCCGGGGATCCGGGGACGATGCGCGCCGCCTGCCGGGCCGCCGCCGAGCACGGGGTCGCGATCACCGCGCACGTCGCCTACCCGGACCTGGCCGGTTTCGGCCGGAGATTCCTGGACATCGCCCCGGCCGACCTCACCGATCTGCTGATCGTCCAGGTCGGCGCGCTGGAGGCGATGGCCCGCGCCGAGGGCACCGCGGTGCGGGGCGTGAAGCCCCACGGCGCTCTGTACAACACCCTGGCTCGCCACGAGGGCCAGGCCGGCGCCGTGATCCAGGCGCTGCGCGACCTCGGGGACCTCCCGCTGGTCGCCGCGCCCGGCGCCGTGGTGGTGGAGAGGGCACGGGAGGCCGGGATCGAGGTGGTGCTTGAGGGCTTCACCGACCGCGCCTACCTGGGCGATGGCACCCTGATGCCGCGCAGTCGCCCGGGCGCTGTGCTCACCGACCCGGAGGCGGTCGCCGAGCAGGCACTGTCGATCGCCTCCGAGGGACGGGTGCGCACGGCCGACGGCAGCGGGCTCGACCTGCCGTGCCGCTCCCTGTGCCTGCACGGGGACACTCCCGGGGCGGTCGCGCTGGCCCGCACCGTCCGGGACCGGCTCGAGGCGGCGGGCGTGCACCTGGAGGCGGCGCTGTGACCGGCGCCGCCGCACCCGAGGCGGGATGGCTGCTGGCCCCACCGCTGCGCGTGCACCGGGCCGGGGAGACCGCGATCCTGGCCGAGTACCCCGACACCCGTGCCGTGCTGGCCGCCGCGGCCGCGGTGCGCGAGCTGGCTCCCCCTGCCCTGATCGAGCTGGTCCCGGCGGAGCGGACCCTGCTGCTTGGAGGCTCCGTCGCACGGGACCTGCGGGAGCTGACGGAGCTGCTTCAGCACCTGCGCGCGGCTCCGGGCGAATCGGCCGGGGACACGGAGCACCGGATCGGCGTCGTCTACGACGGGGAGGATCTCGTCGAGACCGCCGAACTGCTGGGCATGAGCACCGAGACGCTGATCCATACCCACACCGCGACCACCTGGACCGCGGCCTTCGGCGGCTTCGCCCCCGGTTTCGCCTATCTCGTGGCCGACGAGGCGGGGGATCCCGACGGAGCAGGACGCACTGCCGGGGCAGGACGCACCGCCGGGCCTCCGTGGGAGGTGCCGCGCCGCACCGAACCGCGGGCCACCGTGCCGGCCGGCGCCGTCGGCCTCGCCTCCCGCTACTGCGGGATCTACCCGCGCCCCTCCCCCGGCGGCTGGCAGCTCATCGGCCGCACCGACGTCGACCTCTTCGATCCCAGCCGTGAGCCGCCCGCCCTGCTGACGCCCGGCACCCGGGTGCGGTTCACCGCGCAGCGGCCGACGGCGCGGACCGCCCGGCCGGCCACGACCCTCGCACGCGCCGGGCGCGAGGCCGCGGCCGCACCCGCCCGGCTCACCCGACGGCGAGGCGCGACCGGGACGCCGAACACCGAGGGCACCCCGGCGCTGGAGGTCCTCTCCCCCGGTCCGCTCACCCTCCTCCAGGACGACGGCCGGCCCGGTCGCGGCGCGATCGGCGTGAGCCCGTCGGGAGCGTTCGACCGCGGCGCCCTGGTCCAGGCGAACCTCGCGGTGGGCAACCCCGCCCACGCCACCGTGCTCGAGACGCTGATGGGACCGCTGCGGCTGCGGGCGTCGGCCGCCACGGTGATCGCGGTGGCCGGGGCCCCGGCCCGCCTCACGGTGCGGCGGGACGACCCCGAGGCCGCCCCGCTCGACCTCACCGCCGGAGAGGGACGCGGCGCCCCGATCGCCCTGGACCGCGGCGACGAGGTCGAGCTCGGGCCGGCGGCGGCCGGACTGCGCCTGGTCATGGCCGTCCGGGGCGGGATCCGCGCGGTGCGACGGTCCGAGCGCTCCGGCGAGACCGGCGCCTCGGCGGAGCAGCCCGACGGGACCGTCGGCCGGGCCGGCGACGCGAGCAGGGCCGCGGCGGCGACCCCGACCGGCGGGGCGGTGCTCGGGTCGCGCTCGCGCGACACCCTCTCCGGTCTCGGCCCCGAGCCGCTGGCCGCCGGGGGCCTCCTGCTGGCCGGTCCCGTGCGCGGGCTCGATGCAGTCCCCGGCCAGATCGCGCTGCTGGTGATCGATGCTCCCGCCGGCGGGGACGCCCTGCCCGCCCCCTCACCGCTCGAGATCCCGATCCATCCCGGCCCGCGCGATGACCTGCTCGGCCCATCGGCCCTGGAGGCGCTGCTCGCCACGGAGTGGACGGTGCGCCCGGACTCGGATCGCATCGGCGTGCGCCTGGACGGCACTCCCCTGCCCGTGCCCGACGGCGCGGCGAGTCTGCCCAGCGAGGCGATGGTCCTCGGGGCGATCCAGGTGCCGCCCTCGGGGCTGCCGGTCGTGTTCGGCCCGGATCACCCCACCACCGGCGGCTACCCCGTGATCGCGGTGGCCACCCGCACCGGGCTCGATCTCCTGGCGCAGGCCGCGCCCGGCGTGACCGTGCGCTTCGTACGCGCAGAGTGACGCCGACAGTGACACGCCGACAGTGACACGATGGGGCCATGCCGCGTCTGCTGCCCGATCCCGCCTACTTCGCCTCCCTGCCCAAGGTCATCAGTTCGGGGGCGGTGATCCTGCGTGACGAGGACGACCGGTTCGTGGTCGAGAAGCCCAACTATCGCGATCACTGGCTGCTGCCCGGCGGCGGCGTGGACCCCGGCGAGGATGCCCGCCAGTGCGCGCAGCGGGAGGTGCTCGAGGAGCTCGGGCTCGACCTCGAGGTGGGCCGGCTGCTCGCGGCGAACTGGTCCCCGGCGAACCCGGCGCGCAGCGCCCCGATGGCGGTCCACTTCGTCTTCGACGCCGGGGTGGTCCCCCGCGCCGAGCTGGAGGCGAACATCGTGCCGCAGGCCTCCGAGCTCGACGACTGGGCACTGATCGACGAGGCCGACGCCGACATCCTCTCCCCCTGGGGAGGGGCCCGCGCGCGCCGCGCCCTGGCTGTCCTGCGCGGCGAGGCCCAGCCCGACCTGTTCTGACGGACCGGTCTGGTCCGAGGCGCTGACCTGATCCAGTGCCGAGCCGGACGCGCCGTGGCAGGCCTGACCGGCCTGCCCGGGCGCGCTCAGCTGCCGGTGACCGCCCGGCGGATCTCCGAGATCGGCATCTTCGGGGTGCGGTCCGCATTCAGCAGCCCGTTGGTCTCCTGCATGGTGTCGGTCAGCTGCGTGTAGCAGGAGCCGGACAGGAAGCTGCTGGCCCGGATCCCGTCGTACAGCGCGGTGATCCGTTCGATCCAGTCCTCGCCGTCGGTGGCGCGGGTGTAGCCCCATCCGTCGGCCCGCCGGGTCCCGTCCTGATAGTTCACGCCGCCGAACTCGGTGAGCATGACCGGCTGCCCGTGGTCCTCGGCGCCGCCGACGAGCTGGAACCGGCCGGACGGCGCGATCCCCTCGACGGCGCGCGTGCGGGCGGCCTCGTCGGCATAGGTGCGGGCCAGGGCGGCGCCGTCGCCCTCGTAGTCGTGGATCGTGAGGATGTCGGTGTTCTGCTGCTGCCAGCCGTCGTTGCAGACCACGGGGCGGCTGGGGTCCAGTGCACGCGTGAGATCGGTCAGCGCCCGGGCGTAGGCCTGCTGGGCCGGGTCGTCGGTGACGTGCTGGATGCCCCAGGACTCGTTCAGCGGCACCCAGGTCACGATCGAGGGATGGGAGACGTCCCGCTCGACGGCCGCCATCCACTCGGAGGTCAGCCGCTGGACGGCGAGGGCAGAGAACTCGTACGCCCCCGGCGCCTCGCCCCAGACCAGCAGACCGAGCCGGTCGGCCCAGTACAGGAAGCGCGGGTCCTCGATCTTCTGATGCATGCGGGCCGCGTTGAACCCGAGCGCCTTGATCAGCTCCACCTCGCGGCGGTGAGCCAGCGGCTCGGGCGCCGCCAGGTGGGACTCCGGCCAGAAGGCCTGGTCCAGCACGCTTCGGACGTCGTAGGGCTGGCCGTTCAGCAGGAACGCCCCACCGCCCACGGCGGTCGAACGCATCCCGAAGTAGCTGGTGACCAGGTCCAGCGGGCGGGAGCGGCCATCCAGCAGGGTGACCTCGGCGTCGACCAGACGGGGCTTCTCGGGCGACCACGTCAGCTCGTCCTGCGCCTGGCCGTTGCGCTGGCGGGCGACGGGGACCGTGAGCTCGAGCGTGGGGCGGGCATTCGTGGCCTCGACCTCGATCGTGCCGAGGTCCTCCTCGCGCTCGAGAAAGCGCAGCGTCACCCGCAGGCGGGACCCGGCCGGCGGGGCGCCGCGGAACCGGACCGTCAGGGACTGGGTCGTGGGGGTCGCCGGGCTCCAGCGCAGGTCGCGCACGGAGACGTCGGGGACAGCCTCGAGCCACACCGTCTGCCAGATGCCGGTGGTGCGGCGATACCAGATGGCGTGCGCCTCCTCGTGCCAGTCCTGCTTGCCGCGCGGCTGGGTCACATCCAGCGGATCGTCGGCGGCGCGGACGACCAGCAGGTGCTCGCCCTCCGGCGCGAGCAGCTCTGTGACGTCGAAGCTGAACGGCGTGTGGCCGCCTTCGTGCTCGCCGACGAACTGCCCGTCGATCCAGACCGAGGCGCGGTAGTCGACAGCGCCGAAGTGCAGCAGCAGACGGGGCGCGTCGTCACCGGAGCCGGCCTCGGCCAGCTGCGTGGCTCCGATGGTCCGTGAGTACCACACGACCGGATGGAAGCCGGGCTCGGCGATCCCCGAGGCCTCGGACTCCGGCGGGAAGGGGACCTGGATCTCGCGCGGCCGGTCGAAGCCGCGGCTCCAGCCCTCGGCGAGGCCGACGTCCGCGTCGTCATGGCGGAAGGACCAGGTCCCGGTGAGGTCGGCCCACTGTTCCCGCAGCAGCTGCGGCCTCGGGTAGGAGCCGTCCTGGCGGCTGGCCGGCGTCGGCGCGGGGCGGGCGGCTCCGTCGGCGGGGCCGGCAGTGGTTGCGGTGCCCGCAGGGTCGACGGGGCCGGCGGGGTCTGCGGAGGCGTCAGCGGTGCTCATGCCCGCCGAATTTACAGCGCTGGAAACTCCCGGTCAATCGGGATCCGGGAACGTCGCGGTCCGGGTACCGTTGGACGGATGAGCCGGGTCACGCTGCAGGACGTCGCCGACCACGCGGGCGTCTCGATGAAGACGGTCTCCAATGTGGTGCGCGGGTATCAGCACGTCAGCGACCCCATGCGCACTCGGGTGCAGGCCTCGATCGATGCGCTGGGTTACCGCCCGAACGTCTCCGGGCGCAGCCTGGCCACGGGCCGGTCGAACATGCTGGCCTTCGCCTTCGCCGACCTGCGCCGGCCCTACTTCGCCGAGCTCGCCCACGTCATCTCCCGGGTCTGCGCGGCTCGTGGCTACCACCTGCTGTTCGAGGAGACCGGCGGCACGGCCGACGGCGAGCGCTCCGCAGTGCGCGGGCGTGAGGCCGGGGTGGTCGACGGCGTGATCATCCACCCCCAGGACCTCACCCCGGCCGAGCTCGACGAGCTGCGCGGGGACACTGCGGTCGTCTTCCTCGGCGAGGCCGAGCGCCCGCGTCATTCCGACCAGGTCGCCATCGACAACGTCCGCGCAGCGGCCGAGGCGGTTGCGCACCTGGTCGCCCTCGGCCGCCGCCGCATCGGCTTCCTCGGGCACGAGCCCGCTGCGCTGTCGCAGACCTCGCTGCTGCGCCTGCAGGGCTACCGCGACGGGCTGGAAG
This sequence comes from Brachybacterium sp. SYSU DS0246, assembly GCF_059391765.1. Classification (NCBI taxonomy): domain Bacteria; kingdom Bacillati; phylum Actinomycetota; class Actinomycetes; order Micrococcales; family Dermabacteraceae; genus Brachybacterium; species Brachybacterium sp. SYSU DS0246. Next base: position 18,866 of record NZ_JBZXYT010000011.1, read on the forward strand.
CGGCCGGCCTGGCCGCCGAGGACTCACTCCTGGTCCCCCGCGGGGTCGGGGACGCCCAGGGGGCTGAGGCGGCCTTCGGACGAGCGCTGGATACGGGCCTGGAGATCGATGCACTGCTGTGCCGCGACGATCTCGCCGCTCTCGGTGCCCTGCGGGCCATGCGCCTGCGCGGGCTCGAGGCCCCGAACGACATCGCCGTGATCGGGTGGGATGCGATCGGTCTGGCGGCGAGCCTGGCCCCCAGTCTCACGTCCGTGGCGCCGGACACCGTGGCCCTCGCCGAGAGCACGCTGGAGCTGCTGCTCGAGCGGATCGAAGGGCACGACGGGTCCGGCCGGCACCGCACGGTCGGCCACCGGCTGCTGGTCGGAGAGAGCGCCCCCTACCCGGACGGGTCGGTCGACGAGCCGAGCACGGACGACTGACAGCGGGCGAGCCTCAGGCCTCGCCGGGCTGGATGCTGCCGAGCAGCTCGATGATCACGGCGCGCAGCGAGGCGGGCAGGCCGACGGTCTCCAGCTCGGCGATCCGCTCCGCCACCGGCGCGTCCCGGGAGACGATCTCCCAGGCGCGCAGCTTCTCGGGGTTGCCGGCCTGGGCCTGCTCGAGCACCTCGCGCACCACGCGGCGGGCATCGAGGCCGATGCGCGGGGGCCCGGCCAGCTCCAGCACCGCACCGTCTGCTGCCTGCACCGGGAGATCGACGCTGAAGCGGCCCGGCGAGCGCTCTGCGACGTCCTGCCCGGTTACCGGTTCGCCCAGCACGGTGATCCGCCAGGTGCGCTGCTGCGGGACGACGCCCGCCTCGCCCTCGACCGGAGCGATCCGGAGGGTGGAGGTGGCGGCCTCCCAGCTCAGCCGGGTGCGGGCGACGTCGTGCTCGGCGCCTTCGCGGTCCTCGACGAGCTCGAAGGTCCCGTCGGCCGTGGGGTTCAGGAGCAGCTCGAGCGTGTCGGGGTTCTGGGTGACGTCGAGCTGGTCCTCGGCCGCGAGCGGGAGGATGCCGCCGGGGCGGAGCAGGGCGGGGATGGTCTCCAGTGGCCGGTGGAGGTCCGCGATCCGGTCCCCCGCGTAGGCGGCGGAGGTGAAGATGTCGATCCACTGGCCGGGCGGGAGCCAGGTGCGCGCGCTGCCGTGCAGGCTGGCCGGATCGCGGGGCGAGACGATCGGGGCGATGATCAGCTCCGAGCCGAAGGCGTAGGCGTTCGGGGCGCGGTAGGCCTCGTCGCGACGGGGGTGGAGGTGGTACAGCGGCCGCACCAGCGGGGTGCCGTCGGCCGCCCGGTGGTTCATGGAGTGCAGGTAGGGCACCAGGCGGTGCCGCAGTCGCAGGGCCTCGCCCATCGCGGCCCGGTGGCCGGCCGGGAAGGTCCACGGCTCCTTGCGGATGAAAGGGTTGTTGGCCGAGTGCAGGCGCATGATCGGCGAGAACACGCCGAACTGCACCCACCGCGTGGCCAGCTCGTCATCGCGGATGCCGCGGGTGTGGCCGCCGATGTCGTGGCTCCACCAGCCGTAGCCGATGTTCGCGGCGGTGGCGGTGAACTCGGGCTGGAAGGCCAGCGAGTCCCAGGAGACCACGGCGTCGCCCGAGAAGCCGACGGCGTAGCGATGGCTGCCGGGGCCGGCGTAGCGGGAGAAGGTCATCCCGGCGCCGCCGTCGCGGGCCGAGTCCAGCTGATGGAAGTGGTTCAGCAGCCACAGCGGGTCCACCCCGGGCAGGCGGCTGGTGCTGCCCTGCTGCCAGTCGATCCACCAGAAGTCCACGCCCTGCTCCTCGAGGGGGTGGTGGAGGTGTTCGAAGTAGGCGCGCAGGAAGTCGCGGTCGGTGGGATCGAAGGGGATGGTCTGCTCGGTCTCCGGATCGATCCCCAGCTCGCGGGCCATCTCGGGGTAGGCGTCCTCGAAGGCGCGCACGCCGTCGGCCGGATGCAGGTTCAGCGTGGTGCGCATGCCGCGCCGGTGCAGCTGCTCGAGGAAGCCCGCCGGGTCCGGGAACAGCGAGGGCTCCCAGGAGTAGCCGGTCCAGCCGCTGCCGAAGCGGGAGGGGACGGACTCGACCCGGTGCCAGTCCATGTCGATCACCGCGACCGAGAACGGGATCCGCTCCGTCTCGAAGCGGTCCATCAGCTCGAGGTAGCTCTCCGCGCTGTAGGGGTGGTAGCGGCTCCACCAGTTGCCCAGTGCCCAGCGCGGCAGCAGCGAGGGGCGCCCGGAGACGGCGTAGAACGCCGCCAGCGCGGCGTCGTAGTCGCGGCCGTAGGCGAAGATCGTGAGGTCACAGCGACCCGGGGCGCGGGTGCCGATCCATCCGTCGGCCTCGAACAGGAACGAGTCGCTGTCATCGAGCATGGTGATGCCGTCGCGGGCGAGGATGCCGGGCTCCAGCGGCATCCGCCCGTCGACGTCGTCGAGGGTTCGGCCGGTGCCGCCGAGGTCGCGCGGCTCCTGCCCGTAGGTCCACCGGTTCGCATCCGGGCCCAGGGTCTCCACGCTCAGCCCCGCCGCGGAGAAGCGCTGCCCGTCGTAGCGCAGCTGAGCACGGCCGGTGCTGATCTCGACCCCGGCGCCGCTGCGGACCACCGAGAACTCCGGCACCTCCAGGCGCCGGCGGATCGCGAACGTGGAGGCACGGTCCTCAAACCCGCCGTCCTCGCTCCACTCCACCCGGAACAGCCCGTCGGCCAGGACGCTGATCCGCCAGTTCTCCCCCGTGACCACGGCCTCGGGGTGGGCCACCGGGTCAGTGCCGGGAAAGGGACGGACGACGGGCAGGGACGCGGCATCGTGCCGGGAGGGGGTCATGCTGGCTCCTGGTAGGTCTGCGACGGGGAGGGCGGGCGACCGTGGCCGCGGCCCCGGGATATCGGGGGTCAGGACTTCACGGCGCCCTGGGTGATGCCGCTGATCACCCAGCGCTGGGCGATGAGGTACACGATGACCGTCGGCGCCATCGCCATCAAGTAGGACGCGAAGGCGACGTTGTAGTTGGTGCCGAAGTCGCTCTGGAAGATGTTCTGGACCACGGGCAGCGTCTGCAGGCGCGGGTTCGAGGTGATCAGCGAGGCCAGCATGAAGTCGTTCCAGGAGGCCAGGAAGGCGAAGATGCCGACGGTCGCGTTCATCGGGCCCAGCAGCGGCAGGATGATCCGCCAGAAGATCTGCCAGGTCGAGGCGCCGTCGATGCGGGCGCTCTCCTCGAGCTCGCCCGGGATCGAGCGCAGATAGGCCGAGTAGAGCAGCACGGAGAAGGAGAGCTGGAACATCGCGTGCAGGATCGCCACCCCGACGGGGTTGTCCAGACCCAGCTGAGCGGTGAGCTTGATCTGCGGCAGTGCCACCACCGGGAACGGCAGGAACATCGCGGCCAGCAGGTAGATGAACGACCAGCGGAAGAACCGCCGGTGCCAGTTGCGCACGATCGAGTAGGAGGCCAGCGAGCTCAGCAGCAGCGTCAGCGCCACCGTCAGCACGCACACGAGCACCGAGACGCCGAAGGCGACGGGGAAGTGCGTCAGCTTCCAGGCCTCGGCGAAGCTCCCCGGATTGACGGGGCTGGGCAGGGAGAGGGCGTTGCCGTCGGCCGACTGCGGGCTGGTCTTGAAGGCCATCGCCACCGTGACGTACAGCGGGATGATCACGGTCAGCGCGGCGAGCGCGAGCAGGATCGTCAGCGGCCAGTTCGCCCGGCCGCCCTGGTGGCGCAGGAGACCGGTGCGGCCGGGTCCGGAGGGCGTGCTGCCGGCCGGGGCGCCGGTCGGGGCGCCGGCGAGGGACGGAGCGGCCGGGCCGGTGCCGGTGGAGGCGGTGTCGAGAGTGCTCATGCGAGTCGGAGGTTCCTTCCTCGTACAACGACCAGCTGCACGACGGAGATGAGGACCGTGATCACGAAGAAGATCGTCGCGTTGGCCATCTGGTAGGCGTACTCACCGCCGGTGAAGCCGGAGAAGATGCTCATGGCCACGCTGCGGGTGGAGGTTCCCGGCCCGCCGCCGGTGAGGCCGACGATGACGTCGTAGGCGCCCAGGTAGCCCTTCACCCCGAGGATCGTGTTGATCAGCACGAAGCCGCTGATCAACGGCAGCGTGATCGCCCACAGCTGCTTCCAGGTGGAGGCGCCGTCCAGGGAGCTGGCCTCGTAGAGGTCATCCGGGATGGAGGTGAGCCCGGCGGTGTAGATCAGCAGGGCCCCGGGGACCGTCTGCCAGGCGGTGACGATCACGATCGAGAGCCACGCGAGGTCGGGGTTGCCCAGGATGCTCTCCTGGAGCGGCCCGATGCCGAGCGCGGTCGCCAGCGCCGGGACGGTGTTGGAGAACAGATAGTTGAACACGTAGGCCACGACGATGCCGGAGACCACCATCGGGATCACGAAGATCGTGCGCAGCCCGGCCGCGAACCGCACCCGCTTGGTCAGCGCGATCGCCAGCGCGAGGGCGATGGTCTGCGTGACCACCACGGTGACCAGCGCGAAGCCGAGCGTGAACGAGTAGGAGCTGAGGATGGAGGGATCGGAGAACAGGGCCTGGTAGTTCGCCAGCCCCAGCAGCTTCCACTCGCCGAAGCCGACGTAGTCGGTGAAGCTGTAGAAGATGCCCACGCTCGCCGGGACCACGACGAACCCGGTGAAGGCGAGCAGGGCGGGGACGAGGAACAGGTAGTGGATCAGATCGGTGCGCGGCCCGTGGCGGCGCGAGCCGCGGCCGGCACTGGTGCCGCGGGTGGCGCGGGTGGCGGACGTGGTGTCGGTGGTGGTCATGTTCGCTCCTGGATCGACGTGTGCCATGGCGCTCAGACCGTCGCGTCCCGGCCGGCCACGCGGCGCCAGTCGGCATCGAGCTGGCGCAGCATCGTGGTGAAGTCCCCACTGCGGATCGCCGCCTGGAGGTAGTTGCCCAGCGGGATCGAGGTGGGCACGAAGGTGCCGGCCCCCTGGTAGAACGCGGCCTCGTCGACGTAGGCCTGCAGGCCCTCCAGCCGCTCATCGGTCTGCGGCGGCGCGTCCTTCGTGGTCGAGTAGGCGAGGTTGTCGCGGTTGTAGGCGTCGATGATCTCGGGCTGCATGAGGAACTCGACGAGCTCGCGCGCGGTCTCGACGTCCTGCGCCTCCTCGGGGATCCACAGCCCCAGGTCGACATTCACGCGCGCCTGCCGGTCGGCCGGGTCGTTGGTCACCGGCAGCGCGAAGGTGCCGATGTCGAGCGTCTCGTCGATCAGCGCGATCTGGCCCAGTGCCCACGGCCCCTGGAGGTACATCGCCGCCTCGCCCTTGCCGAAGGCGAGGTTGCCGTCGGCGTAGGACCGGGTGGCGTGGTCGGGGTTGAAGAACGAGGAGATGGTCTTCGCGCGCTCCATGGGCACGGCGAAGTCCTTCTCGAAGGAGACCTCCGAGTCGGGGCCGACGTCCTCGCCGATCTCGGTCATCTTCGCGAAGAACTCCGCGGGATCGACGAGGCTGCCCACGGAGTAGTCGAACAGGCCCTGCCACAGGGTCCAGGTGTCGCGGTCGGTGGCGTAGATCGGGGTGATCTCGGCCTTCTGCAGCTCGGTGCACACGTCGACGAACTCGTCCCAGGTCTCCGGCACCGGCAGGTCGTGCTCGGCGAAGATCGTCTTGTTGTAGATGACACCGGCCGCGGCCAGGGAGTACGGCAGCACGCTGGTGCGGCCGGGGTAGTCGGCGTACTGGGTGGCGAGCACGCCGATGCTGTCGCGGATCCGAGCGGCCGACGGCAGATCCGAGAGGTCGCGCAGCACGCCGCGCTCGATGTACCGGGCGAGCTCGAGGTTGGTGTTGAAGCAGCCGACATCCGCCGGGTCCCCGCGCACGAACTGCGGGGCGATCGCCGTGGTGGAGTCGTGGACGACGGAGGTGCCCGGATGGGCGCTCTCGAACTGAGTCAGCAGGTCACCGAAGTACCCGATGACCTCCTGCTTCTGCATGAAGAAGCGCAGGCTGCCTCCGCTCGCGGCTCCACTGGAGCAGCCGGCCAGGGCGAGCGCGCCCACGCCGAGGCCTCCTGCGGCGCCGGCGAGGAATCCTCGCCGGGCCACCTGCTCTGGTCCACCACGTGTTCTCGTTCGCACTATCGAGCCTCCTCGGGCGCACCGTCACGCGTCGTCGTCGCGCGTGCTCGCGCCGACGTCGGGCAATCCTCCTCGGCCGCGGGCACCGGCCGGTCGAGGAGACCGGGCAGTGCGTCCGCGACCGCGGTTGCCACGCCCGGCCAAGTTTGCAGCGCTGTAAACCGGCTGTCAAACGTTCTTCCCACGTGAGCATGACGTGATGTGAGACACGCGACGCTGCCGACGGTGGCCGCCTCGCGCCCGGACACGCCGCGGGCGGACTTTCGCAACGGATCCGAGACCTTCGAGGCTTTTTATCACAGTGACCAGGAGTCTTGCGGGGCCGGCTGTGCGCGATCGGCCGCGCGGGGCCCCGAGAGGGGGTTGCGCCCGGTGGGGCGTGCGCCATCATGGCTCGGGAACCGCCCAGCCATCCCGGAGATGACGATGAGCCCCACGCCCGCCTCGCCCGACGCCTCCCCCGTCGGCGCCGCCCGCCCCCTGACCAGGTCGCAGCGCCTGGATCGCCTGCCCTTCACCCGCAAGCACGGGCGGATGCTGGGCGCCTCCGGCATCGGCTGGGCGCTGGATGCGATGGACGTCGGCCTCATCTCCTTCGTCATCGCCGCCCTCAGCGTCCACTGGGAGCTGAGCAAGGGGGACGGCTCGCTGATCGCCTCGGCGGGGTTCGCGGGCATGGCCATCGGGGCGAGCCTGGGCGGGCTGCTCGCCGACCGCCTCGGCCGGCGCAGCGTCTTCGCCCTCACCCTGCTCGTGTACGGGCTGGCCACGGGCGTCTCCGCCCTGGCGATGGGCGTCGGCGTGCTGATCCTGCTGCGCTTCGTGGTGGGTCTGGGACTGGGGGCCGAGCTGCCTGTCGCCTCGACCCTGATGAGCGAGTTCGCCCCGGCCCGCATCCGCGGACGCGTGGTCGTGTGGCTCGAGGCGTTCTGGGCCCTGGGGTGGATCCTGGCCGCGGTGATCGGGACGTTCGTGGCCGCCTCCGGGCCGACGGGCTGGCGCTGGGCGCTGGCCATCGGTCTGGTGCCGGCGCTGTACTCGGTGGTGGTGCGCCTGGGGATGCCGGAGTCGGTGCGCTTCCTGGAGAAGCAGGGCCGTCACGACGAGGCCGAGACCATCGTGCGCGGGTTCGAGGACTCGGCCGGACTCGCCGCCCCGGTGGCCGCCGAGCAGGAATCCTCCGGGTCCTCGCAGCAGGACTCTCCGGAGTCGCCCGCAGCGCCCGCCGCGCGGGTCACCACCGAACCGCCACCCGCCGACCCCCTCAGCTCCGAGACCGCCGGGGGGATCTGGTCGCCGCTGCTGCGCCGCCGTACCGCCGGGCTGTGGGCGGTGTGGTTCTGCATCAACCTCTCGTACTACGGGGCCTTCATCTGGATCCCCACGCTGCTGGTCGATCGCGGCTTCACCCTGACCCAGTCGTTCACCTTCACGCTGATCATCACCCTCGCCCAGCTGCCCGGCTACGCCGTCTCCGCGTGGCTGATCGAGGTGATCGGGCGCCGCTGGACACTGACGCTGTTCCTGGCCGGCTCCGCCCTCTCCGCCACCGCCTACGGCCTGGCGGACACCGAGGTGCTGATCATCGTGGCCGGCTGCTGCCTGAGCTTCTTCAACCTCGGAGCCTGGGGCGCGCTGTACGCGATCGGCCCGGAGCTCTACCCCACGGCCGTGCGGGGCACGGGCACCGGCGCGGCGGCCGGCTTCGGTCGCATCGCCTCGCTGCTGGCACCGTTCATGGTGCCGCTGCTGCTGGCCACCGGCGGGCAGGTGCTGGCCTTCGCCGTCTTCGCGGTGGCCTTCGCCCTGGCGGCGGGCGCCGCGTTCACCCTGCCCGAGCAGCGGGGGCGGGCGCTGGCGGAGTGACGGCCCGGCCTCGGGGCGCGTGACCTGGCGGACTGCGCCGAGGTTCGCGGGGCGGACTTCGTCGACCATGGCGACGGCCGACTACTGGCCTGACTTGATGCACGGTGATGTCGCTGGCGAGCTATCAACCCGTTGACCTGGAGGTTTGTGGGTCGAGGTGGGTGATTCGGGATACTAACGGGGTGGCGTTCGTGCGGAAGGTGAGGACCGGGTCCGGAGCGACTGCGGTGCAGGTCGTCCAGAAGCGGCACGGGAAGCTGGAGATCATCCAGCACCTCGGCTCCGGTCATAGTCCGGTCGAGGTCGCACTGCTGGTCCAGCGGGGCCGCGAGATCCTCCAGGGCGAGCAGGAAGCCCTCGAACTGGGCGTGGATTCCGGAGCGGATACCACGCTGGCCCGCCCCGCAGAGCAACAGCCCCAACTCATCCCGACTGCTGCACCACCAGCAGAGACGTCTGCTGCGGGAAGTCACGGTGGTGTTCGCGTCGTGGGAACCACCAGCGATGTGCTCTGGTCCACGTTGAGAGCTGCGTACTCGCGCCTGGGCTTCGGGGTCGTCGAGGACGAGGTGTTCGAGCAGGTCGTGCTGGCACGCTTGGTGGAGCCGACCTCGAAGCTCGATTCGATCCGTGTGCTCGAGGGGCTGGGTGTGGATCCACCGCATCACGCGACGATCTATCGCCACCTCCGCCAGGCCCAGGAACGCCGCTATCGCGACCAGATCGCCACGAAGTGCTTCGAACACACCGCCACCAGCGGCGACATCTCTCTGGTCCTCTACGACGTCACCACGCTCTACTTCGAGGCAGAGTACGAAGATCAGTTGCGCAAGGTCGGCTACTCCAAGGAGCGCCGGGTGGATCCGCAGATCGTGGTCGGGCTGCTGGTGGACCGCAACGGATTCCCGTTGGAGATCGGCTGCTTCGAGGGCAACCATGCGGAGACCCGCACGATCGTGCCGATCATCAAGCAGTTCCAGGCCCGTCACAACCTCGCCGACATGGTCGTTGTCGCTGATGCGGGGATGCTCTCCACCGCCAACCTGACCGCGCTGGACGAAGCGGGTCTGAGATTCATCGTCGGCTCGAGACAGGTCAAAGCCCCCGGTGACCTCGCCAATCACTTCCACTGGAACGGGGACGCCTTCGAGGATGGACAGCTGATCGACACCATCACGCCCCGCCACGGCAACGCCAAAACGGAGCAGAAGCGGCGCCGGCGGGAACCGGTCTGGAATGCCGAGGAGCATCCCGGGCATTGGCGCGCGGTCTGGGCCTTCTCGAAGAAGCGCGCTACCCGGGATGGGCACACGCTGACCGCGCAGGAGAACCGTGCCCGCGCGGTCATCGACGGGGACGCGGCGGTGAAGTCGACCCGGTTCGTCAAGACCACCGCCGCGGGCCGGGCCCTCGACGAGGGGTCCCTCGAACGAGCTCGTGGCCTGGTCGGGCTGAAGGGCTACGTCACCAACACCCCCGCCGATGTCATGCCGCCGGCTGAGGTGCTCTCGAGCTATCACGACCTCTGGCAGGTCGAGCAATCGTTCCGGATGAGCAAGAGCGACCTGCAGGCCAGGCCCATGTTCCATCGGCAACGCGACTCGATCGAAGCGCACCTGACCATTGTGTTCACTGCCCTGGCGATCGCGCGATTCATGCAGAACGCGACCGGGCTGAGCCTGAAACGGATCATCACCACGCTGCGCCCGATCCAGTCCGCGCTGCTGCAAGCCGGCGATCACACCCAACTGATCCCGCCCCAGATCCCCGAGGACGCCGCCACGATCATCGAGCAGATCACCGGGCAACCGGGACACTAAGCAAATGCATCAACTCAGGGGAGTGACGGCCCGGCCTCGGGGCGCGTGACCTGGCGGACTGCGCCGAGGTTCGCGGGGCGGACTTCGTCGACCATGGCGACGGCCGACTACTGGCGACATAGCGGGTGCCGTGGCGTATATGGCCACGGCACCCGCTCACACGCCAGTACCCGAGGACGCCGTCGCTCCGGTGATGGCGGCACGCTCCCGCCGCGGTGCCATCGCGACCGCGGACGCATCGGCCTTCCGGCACACGGGTACGACGGGCCTCACCCCGTAGCCTCGTGCCATGGCAAAAGTCTTCGACTCCATCGACGAGGGTCTCCGGGGCTGGATCGCCGAGCAGCCGATGTGGTTCGTCGCCACCGCCCCTCTCGGCGCCGAAGGGCACGTGAACGTCTCGCCCCGCGGCCATGATTCTTTCTCCGTGCTGGGCCCGCACCGCGTCGCCTGGGTCGACTACACCGGCAGCGGCGTCGAGACCATCGCGCACCTCCGCGAGAACGGGCGCGTGTGCCTGATGTTCCTCTCCTTCGAGGCACGGCCACGCATCGTGCGCCTGCACGGCAACGGCCGTGTCTTCGTCCCGGGAGACACGGAGTTCGACGAGGTCGTGGCACTCCACCCCGCGCATCCCAGCACGCGGGCCGTCATCACGGTCGACGTCACGCGGATCAGCGACTCATGCGGCTGGGGCGTGCCGGTCATGGAGATGAGCGGCGAGCGCGACCTGCTCCGGCTGCAGGCCGAGAAGAAGGGTGAGGACGGCATGGAGCGCTACCGCGCCGAGAAGAACATCCACAGTATCGACGGCCTACCCGGCCTGCCCGGCCCGCCCGGCCTGCCTCAGTGACGCCTCGACCTCGGCGCGCGTGACCTGGCGGACTGCGCCGAGGTTCGCGGGGCGGACGTCGTCGACCATGGGGCCGCCCGACTACTGGCGACATAGCGGGTGTCGTGGCGTATATGGCCACGGCACCCGCTCACACGCCAGTACCCGGTTGTCGGGTCAGGACTTGTCGAGCGACCCGTCGTAGGCGCAGATCGCGTCGACCTTCGCCGCCGAGGAGGAGTTGGGGTCGAACTCGAGGTCCAGCCACACCTTGACCAGTTCCTTGGCGAGCTCGAGGCCCACCACGCGCTCGCCCATGCACAGCACCTGCGCATCGTTGGAGAGCACGGAGCGCTGGACGGAGTAGAGGTCGTCCGCGGTCACGGCACGGATGCCGGGGACCTTGTTCGCGGAGATCGCCACGCCCAGGCCCGTGCCGCAGATCAGCAGCGCCCGGTCGGCCTCGCCGGCGGCGATCTTCTCCGCGGCCTCGATGGCGACGTTGGGGTAGTAGGTGCCGTCCTCCCGGCCGGTGACGCCGACGTCGATCACGGAGTCGACGCGGGAGTCGGATTCGAGCAGTTCCTTCAGTGCACTCTTGTGGCCGAATCCGGCGTTGTCGGATCCGGTGATGATCTTCCAGCCCATGGCTGCTCCTTCGGGTGATGGATGAGGATGGCTGACGGAGATGGTGTCGGTCTATGCAGTTGTCGGCGGGCCGGCGGGGCTGCGGCCCGGGACCAGCCCTGCCGGACCGTCGCCGGGCGACCGGACGGTCAGGCCGAGAGCAGTTCGCTGAGGCGGGTCACGATCCGTGCGAAGGAGATCGCGCCCGGGTCGGGCGTGCCCTTGGACTTCTCGCCGTGGGTGCGTGCTCGGCCCAGGTGGGCGACGAGATCCGCGGTGGATTCGGCGGCCGCTGTGGCGTTCTCGGCGGCGGCGGTGACCGCCTCGGCGGCGGGTCCGTCGGCCGACTCCAGGGTCTCACGGAACGGCACCGCCGCGTCGACCATGGTCTTGTCCCCGGGCTTGGCCCCGCCCAGGCGCTCGACCGCCTCGACGGCCTGGGCCAGGGCAGAGGGGATCTGCTCGTCGCTGACGGCCTCGTCGTCGCGGAAACCGCCGCCGACGCTGGTCAGCACCGCGCCCCAGAGGGCACCGGAGGTCCCGCCGGCCTCGGCGGACCAGGCGGCTCCGGCCTGGACCAGCACGGTGCGGGCGCCGGCACCGCGCTCGAGCGCGCGGGAGGCGGCGGCGTGGGCACCGCGCGCGCCGAGGACCATTCCCTGGCCGTGGTCACCGTCGCCGGCGATCGAGTCCAGCTGGCCCAGCTCCGGCTCCAGCTCCTCGAGCAGGCTCTGGAGGTCGGCGAGGATCTCGGTGATGCGGCGGGCGCTGTCACGCGAGGCGTCGGTGGCCTCGGGGATCGGGTCCTCGCCGGGGGTGTAGAGCTCGCCGCGCTCCTGGCCGGCCGGCCCTTCGACCGTGCCGCCGCGACGGAACGCCGGGGTGTCGGCGGGGGCGAGCCAGTGCTGCTCGAGCTCGTCGTCCAGCCGCATCACCGTGAGCGAGAGGCCCGCCATGTCGAGGCTGGTGACGTGCTCGCCGACCTCGGGACGCACGAGCGTGAGGCCCTTGTCCTGCAGCAGCGCCGAGACGTGCTTCCACACCACGAACATCTCTTCGTACTTCACGGTGCCCAGTCCGTTCAGGACCACGGCGGCCCGCTGCGAGTCGAGCTCGGGCGTCTCCTTCAGCACGCCCTCGACCAGCACCTCGGCGAGCTCGGCGGCGCTGGGCATCGGCTTCTCGTCGATCCCGGGCTCCCCGTGGATGCCCAGGCCGATGGCCATCTTGCCCTCGGGCACGTGGAAGAGGGCATCCTCGGCCCCGGGCAGCGTGCAGCCGTCGAAGGCCACACCCAGGGAGCGGGTGGCGTCGTTGGCCTTCCAGGCCAGGCGCTCGGCCTCGTCGAGGTCGGCCCCGGCCTGGATGGCGGCGCCGGCCACCTTGAACACGACCAGGTCACCGGCGATGCCGCGGCGGTCGCGGTGGTTGTCCTCGGAGTTGGAGGCGATGTCATCACTGACCTTGACGATGCGCACGTCGATGCCTTCGGCGCGCAGCTTCTCGGCGGCGACCCCGAAGTGGAGCACGTCGCCGGCGTAGTTGCCGAAGCCGAGGATCACGCCGCCGCCGTTGTCGGAGTTGCGGGCGACGGAGTAGACCTGGTCGGCCGACGGGGAGGAGAAGATGTTGCCGCACGGGGCGCCGTGGGCGAAGCCGGGACCCACCCAGCCGGCGAAGGCCGGGTAGTGACCGGATCCGCCGCCGACGACCAGCGCCGGGGCGCCCTCCGGAGTGGCCAGTGCGCGCACCACCCCGCCGTGCACCTGCAGCAGTTCGTCGGGGTGGGCGGCCACGAGGCCTTCCACGGCGTCGGCGGGGAACGACTTCGGGTCATCGAAGAGGTAAGTCATCGTCGAACTCTCTCTGCAGGGATATGAGGGGCGGGTACAGGGCCAGCCTGCCTGATGGGCGGTGCGCCGACCAGATGGGCCCGGGTCGTCGGCCGACCGCGGCCGACACGGCGCCCGTGCCGGGCGATCAGCCCGGGGGGACGGGCGGACCGTCGACGTCGGCCACTGCGTCGGTGCCGCCGAGCGGGACAGGACGGAACGCCTCGCACGCAAGATCCTATAGGAAAGTGTGTGCCGGGAGGCAACCAGGCTCCGTTCGACCCTTCAGACATCGGTGGGCCGGCTCTCAGCGGGCCGCCGCCGGCGTGGCGGCCTCGTCGGAGGACCGGTCCTCACCATGAAGGCTCGGCTGATGGACCTTGAGGAAGTAGGTCATCACGAAGGCGCAGGCGTACAGCAGCACGAACGCCCAGACCACGCCGACGTTCCCGCCCCACGGGCGGACCAGGGCGACCACGGCCGAGCCGAGGAACGTCGCCCCGCCGGCGGCCGTGGTGTACATGGCCATCGCCGCGCCGGTGTGCTTGGGGGCGATGGCGGGCATGATCGCCCCGAGCGGCACGAAGCCGGCCAGCAGGATGCCGAACACGGTGCCCGCGGCGACCGCGACGACGAAGCCCCAGTCGGAGCCGGCGGGGACCCAGTGCGGCACGTACCACCACAGCAGCAGGCCGATCGAGGAGCCGACGATGCCGAACCAGCGCACCGTCCTCGTCCAGCCCCAGCTGTCGCCGAGCGCACCGAAGGCTGCGTTGAACAGGATGTTGCCGGCGTAGACGACGCTGGTCATGACCAGCCACTGCGACATGCTCCAGCCCAGCCCGCCGTCGGCGATGGAGCCGGCGATGACGCTCGGCAGGATGATGAACATCCCGAACTCGGGGGCGGTGTTGATCAGGCGCGTCAGGAAGCCCATGGCGATGCGCTTGTTGGTGAAGGTCAGCCGCAGGCCGGAGAGGATCACGGAGCCTCTGCTCTCGCCCGCGGGGGCCAGGCGCATGCTGCCGTGGCGTTCGCGCACCCCGAACCAGGCGATGAGGAAGCCGATCGTGACGATCCCGGTGGAGGCGAGCATCGCCCAGTACTGCCCGAGGAACCCGCCGCCGAAGCCGTCGATCAGGAACACGGCGACCAGCGAGCCCAGGGTGGGCAGGCCGCCGGTGAACATGACGTAGAACCAGCCGACGGCCGCTCCGTTGCGCGCCTTGTTCACCACGGCGTTGATCCACACCAGGAACGCGAAGGCGAACAGCGGGAACCCGAACCCGCGCAGGAAGTAGGACAGCGCCACCAGCGGCACCGACTCCAGTTGCAGCGAGCCGAGGAAGGCCAGCTCGAACACGACCCACACCCCGAAGCCCAGCGCCATCACGCGGCGCGGGCCCCAGAGATCGGACAGGGCGCCGGCCAGGTAGGAGCCGACGAGCACGGCCAGGCTGTAGGCGGCGATGATCCGGGCGGCGAGGTCGATCTTCGCATCCCCGCCGCCGAAGGTCTCGGCGATGTGCGGGGAGACGATGTTGGACTCGACGCCGTTGCCGGTCATGAAGATCAGCACGCCGAGGAAGCCCCAGCGCAGTGGGTGCGGGATCCCGATCCGGTCCAGGAAGCCCTCGCGGACTCCCGCCTCGTCGTCGGCGCCGGCTGCGCCTGTCGCCATCGGTGCCGAACTCATACGGACACTCCTTCGTGTGCGGTGGTCGCTCTCGCGGCCGTCACTGCGGTGCCGGGCGTACCGCCCGGCGGTCGACGCGGCGACCCTAGGACGAGCACCGAACATCCGTCAAGCACAAATGTTCCGCCGCACCCTCCTCCTCACTCGGTGTAGGTGAACGGTGCAGTCATCTTGTCGACGTTCTCCTCGGTGATGAGGATGCAGTCCAGCGCCTGCTTCTCCTGCTCCGGCTCGGTGCCGTTGCGCAGCAGATCGTCGGCCATCTCGATGACCTGCTCGGCGAACTGCGCCACGGGCTGGAGCACGGTGTAGGCGAGCTCGCCGTTCTTGATCGCCTCCACGGCGTCCGGCGAGCCGTCGAAGCCGCCCACCACGATGTCCTCGAGGACTCCGGCCTCCTGGAAGGCCGCGATCGCGCCCAACGCCATCTCGTCGTTGCCGGAGATCAGGCCCTTGATATCGGGATTGGCCTGCAGCAGCGACTGCGCCTTGTCGTGCCCCAGGGTCCGGTCCCAGTCCGCGACCTCCTCGCCGACCTTCTCGAGGTCGGGATACTGGCTGATCGTGGTCGTGAAGCCGTTCGAGCGGGTCTGGGCGTTGTTGTCCGAGGGCAGGCCGAACAGCTCGACGTAAGTGCCCTCCCCCCCCATGCGGGTGACCCATTCCTGGGCGCCGAGCGCCGCACCCTGCGCGTTGTTCGAGACCAGCTGCGCCTTGGCGACGCCCTCCTCGTTGATCTCGGCGTTGATGAGGAAGACGGGGATGTCGGCCTGGACGACCTTCTTGATGGTGCCGATCGAGCCGTCCGCATCGGCCGGGTCCATGATCACCGCCACCGACTGGTTCGAGATGGCCGTGTCGACCAGCGTGTTCTCGGTGTTGGTGTCCCCCTTGTGGGCGCCGATGGTGCTGGTGTACCCGAGCTCCTCGGCCTTGGCCGCGGCGACGTCGCCCTCGGTCTTCCAGTACGGGTTGGAGGGGTCGTTGACGATGATCGTGATCAGGCCGCCGTCGGCCGATCCGCCGCCGCCGTCGCTGCCGCCGTCGGACGAACCGCCGCCGGATCCGGTCGAGCATGCCGCCAGGCCGGCCGCCGCGGCGCCGATGCCGAGTGCGGAGAGGAAATGCCTGCGTTCCATGATGTGTTCCTTTCGAGGGGATGCAGCCCGGCCGGGATGCATCGGGGCTCTTGCAGGGTTCTGGTCCCGGGTCTGTGAGGGCCCGGAGGGGGCAGTGCCGGCGGTCGGAGTGGTCAGTGCCGGCGGTCCGGTCCCGGGTCGCCACTGCCTGGCTCCTCGGCCCGGTCGGGGGCCGGCGTACCGGGCGAGGGGCCGCCGCCGGCTGCCGCGCCATCGACCGCCGCGCCGTCGGTCGCCGCGCCGTCTGCCGCCGCACCGCCTGCCGACGCACCGTCGGTCGTCCCGCCGTCGGCCGGCTTCGCCCCGGAGGCGGCGGGAGCGGGCACGGGCGTGCCGCCGGGCGGGGTCGTCGTCGGGGACTGCTTGGCCCTGCGCGGCCGCCCGTACTGCAGGGAGTTCAGCAGCACGGCGACGATGATCACGGCGCCGACGAACACCGTCTGCCAGTACTCGGAGACGCCGACGAGGACGAGCCCGTCGGAGAGGAACCCGATCACGAAGGCGCCCAGCAGGGTGCCGCGCACGGTGCCGCGACCCCCGGAGAGAGCGGCGCCGCCGATGACGACGCCCGCGATCGCGGTCAGCTCGTAGGTGTTGCCGGCGGTGGGGCTGGCACTGGTGAGGGTCGAAGCGAGGATCAGCCCGGCCACGGCGGAGCAGAGCCCGGAGATCACGTACACCCAGATCTTCACCGAGCGCACGGGCACGCCGGAGAGCTGGGAGGCGCGCTCGTTTCCGCCGGTGGCGTACAGCCAGCGCCCGAACGTGGTCCGGGCCAGCACCACGGCGAGGACCAGCGCGATCACCGCCATGATCAGGACGCCGGCGGGGATCCCGAGGATGCGGTTGAACCCGAGCCACTCGAAGCCGGAGTTGCCCAGGCCCTCGGTGCCGGAGAGGTCGTTGATGGTGCGGCCGTTGGTCATCAGCAGCGCGAATCCGCGCACCACGTAGAGCATGCCGAGGGTCGCCACGAACGGGGCGACGTGGAACCGTGCCACGAGCAGGCCGTTGACCAGGCCGATCACTCCGCCGAGGGCGACGGAGATCAGCACCGCCACGGGAACGCTGGGGTAGAGCGTCACCCCGAAGATGTCCAGCGGCACGCCGCGCAGCAGGAAGCCGGCGATCACGGCGGTGAACCCGAGGGTGGAGCCGACGGAGAGGTCGATGCCGCCGGTCAGCACCACCAGCAGCATCCCCAGCGACAGCAGCGCGAAGATTGCGACGTGGGAGGCCATGATCAGCAGGTTGTCGACGGTGAGGTAGTTCGGCGAGAGCAGCGAGAAGACGACGATGATCAGCGCGAGGGCCAGGAAGGCCCGCCCCTCGATGAGGAGCTTGGAGAGGTCGAGCTTCTTCGCACCCTCACCTGCAGTGGTGGAGGTCTCTGCGGTGGTGGTCGCTGCGGTGGAGGTCATCGTGCTGTCCGTTCCTGGGTGCGGGGTCAAGAGGTGACGACTTCGCCGGAGGCGGCCATGACGTCGGACTTCGCGGCGTCGGGTCCGAATTCGGCGGAGATGCGACCGCGTCGCAGCACCACGATGCGGTGGGCGATGCTGAAGCACTCCTCGACCTCGGAAGTTGAGTAGACGACGCCGAGGCCCTCGCGGGCCCGGTCGGCGAGGAGGCCGAAGACCTCGGCCTTCGCCCCGATGTCGATGCCCCGGCTGGGCTCGTCCAGGAGCATCACGCCGGGTCCGGTCGCCAGCGCCTTGCCGATGACGACCTTCTGCTGGTTGCCGCCGGAGAGGGAGCCGATCGGGGTCTGCGGCCCGGGCGCTTTGACGGTGACGTCCCGGATCAGCCCGTCGGCCAGGGCAGTCTCCTTGCGGCGCGAGAGGAAGCCGCGCGTGAGGAACTGCCGGATGCTGGAGAGGGTGAGGTTCTGGCCGACGGACATGGTCTGGACCAGCCCATCGCGCTGGCGATCCTCCGGCACCAGCCCGATCCCCATCGCGATGCGTTCGCCGATCGATTCGGGGCCGAGCTGCTGCCCGCGGTAGAGGATCCGGCCACCGGCGATGCGGCCGCGACCCGCGACGGCTTCCAGCACCTCGGTGCGGCCAGCGCCCATGAGCCCGTAGAGGCAGACGATCTCGCCTTCGCGCACCGTCAGCGACAGTTCGTCGACGACGGCACGCTCGGGGTTCTCGGGGTCGCGGACGGTGAGGTCCTGGATCTCCAGCACGGGATCGCCGAACGCGTGGCCTTCCGGTGGGGAGCCCAGGTCGAAGTGTTCGCCGACCATGTGCTGGACGATCCAGGCCAGGTCGATCTCCTCGCGGTCCCCGCGGGCGGTCATGGTGCCGTCCCGCAACACCACGGCATGGTCGGTGACCTGCAGCGCCTCCTCGAGATGGTGGGAGATGTAGACCAGGGAGACGCCGCGGGCCGTGAGCTCCTCGATGATTCCGAAGAGGATCTCGACCTCCTTGGCCGCCAGGGCCGACGTCGGCTCGTCCATGATGAGGATGCGGGCGTCGATGGACAGGGCCCGGGCGATCTCGACTATTTGCTGCTGGCCGACGCGCAGGTCGCCGACCATGGCCGCGGGACTCACATCCAGTCGCAGGTCGGCCAGGAGTGCGGCGGCCTGTCGCGTCTCCTCGGCGTAGTCGACGCCGCCGGCGCGGGTGATCTCCCGGCCGAGGAAGATGTTGTCGCGCACCGAAAGGTTCGGGGCGAGGCTCAGCTCCTGGTGGATGATCGCGATGCCGTGGTCGCGGGCGTCGTTGGTGGTGGCAAAGGTGACCGGCTGCCCGTCGAGGATGATCGATCCCGAGGTGGGCTGCTCCACGCCCGAGAGGATCTTCATCAGCGTCGACTTCCCCGCGCCGTTCTCCCCGAACAGCGTGGTGACCTGGCCGCGGTGGACGCCGAAGTCCACGCCCTTCAGCGCCCGGGTGCCCCCATAGGTCTTGACGATGTCGCGCGCATGAAGAACCACGTCGTCGGTGTTCACTGGACCTCCAGGGAGACGGGGGTGACGAGCCAGCCCTCGGGGTTGATCGCGGTGAAGGCCCCGGTGACAGTGACCGTCTCGCCCGGCAGCGAGGTCGGGTCCACGGGCTCGAGGACCTGCTTCTTCGCCTCATCGTTCAACGCGGCGCCGGCGTCCTGGTACTCGATCTGGTTGGTGAACTGGCCGAAGCCGTAGGAGCCGGTGGCATCGCGCAGGTCGGTGCCGTTGATGGCCGGGCCGGTCTGGATGCGCACGGTGACGTCCTGGGGCATACCCTCGACGTCGACCTCGTAGATGCCGGCCTCGCCCTCGCCGACGGTGCCGGTGAAGGTCGTGGAGTAGACGGTGTTCCCGGCGGCCTCGACCCCGTGCTCGGAGGCCGCGGCGTCTGGGTCCTCGGCGATCGCGGCGGCCAGCTCGGGAGCCTCCACGGCGCGCTCGGTGATCTGCTCCTGGACCTTCGGGAACTCCTCGGCTCCGAACGTGGCCTTGTCGAACTCCTCCGGTCCGGCGGCCTGGGACTCCTCCCCCTGAGGCACCACTTTCGTGCCCAGGACGACGACGAGCAGGGCGATCAGGGTCAGGGTTGCCGCGACCCAGCGGCCGGTGTGCTTCCTCGGCGATGCCGGGCGCCCGGTGCTGGGTGCCGCGGCGGATGCGGTGCTCATGGTGAGCCTTCCTCTGGTTGCTCCGGCTGGTGGGTGTCCGGCCGGTGGGTGGTCAGCCGGTGGGGCCCGGCCGGTGGGTGTCCGGCCGCCGGATGACCGGCGGGTGCGTGTGCTGCGACGGGCACCGTGCTCCGCTGGCGCCGTGGAGGGTGGTGTGGCTGGTGCGACTGGTGCGGTGGAGAGTGGTGCCGTGTTCCGGCTGGTGCATTGCGGGCCGAGCACGGAGCGGATACGCGTCCGTCAGCGTCGACGGGGTGCCGGATGTGCGTTCGGCCGGCGATGTGGGCGATCAGGTGGGGCGCACCGCCGGATCGGTTGGATAGGAGACGGCGGCTGTGCACGGCAGCGTGCACGGGACGGGAACCGCCGGCTCGGGAGACGGGGCCCAGGTGCGGGACGACGAGGGGCGGCGCCGCACCCGGGGCTGCGCAGGCCGTCCGCAGACGGCTCAGATACCGGGCAGGATGGAGACCTTGACGGAGGCGCCGGCGGAATCGGCGACCTGGTCCAGGGCGGTCTGGACCTCACCGAGGCCGTACTGGTGGGTGCAGATCTCGTCCATGGGCAGCTCGCCGGATTCGATCATCTTGATCGCGGCGGGCCAGCAGTTCGGGCCGAGGTGAGCCCCGAGAACGTCGAGCTCCTTGTCGTCGGAGATGATCGACCAGTCGACCTTCACGTCCTCCTTGAACACCGAGTACTCGACGTAGGTGCCGAGCTTGCGCAGGAGGTTCAGGCCCTGGCCGACCGCGCTGGGGTGACCGGTGCACTCGATGTACACGTCGGCCCCGTAGCCACCGGTCAGACCGCGGATCTCCTCGTAGATGTCCGTCGTGGACGGGTTCAGGGTGAGGTCGGCGCCGCACTTCCTCGCCAGCTCGAGCTTGTGCTCGTCGAAGTCGAGGGCGATGACCGTCGTCGGGTTCTTGTGAGCGGCGCCGATGATGGCGCCGAGCCCGATCGGCCCGCAGCCGGCGACCACGACGACGTCGTCGAAGCTGAGCTGGGCGCGCTCGACGGCGTGCAGCGAGCAGGACAGCGGCTCGGAGAAGGCGGCGTGGTGGGCGGGGATCTCCTTGGAGACCTGGTGGGCGCGGGCCTGCGGCGGGACCAGCATGTACTCGGCCATCGCGCCGTTGAAGTGCTTGAAGCCGAACATGTCGTGCGGACCGCACATCCAGTACCAGCCGCGCTGGCAGTACATGCACTCACCGCACGGCACGATCTGCTCGCAGGCGATGCGGTCACCGAGCTGGACGCCGTGCTGGGCGAGCGCCTCGGCCGAGCCGGAGACGACCTCGCCGACGAGCTCGTGACCGGGCGTGATGCCCGGATCGACCCAGCGATCACGGTTCTCGTCGCCCCAGAACTTGGCGGCCCCGTGGTAGCACTTCAGGTCGCTCGCGCAGACGCCGACGGCCTCGACGCGGATCAGCAGCTCGTCGTCGCCCGGCTCCGGGACCTCGAGCTCCTCGAGGCGGTAGTCCTCCGGGGCGTGCATGACCACGGCCTGCATGGTCCGTGGGATCTCGTGCTGGGGGGTCTCGGTCATCTCGACACATCTCCTTCGATACGTTCCGGGCGCCGTCATGGCGCCTGCCGGATCGGGGTGCGGCTCTGCGGTGTGCCCCGTCTCGGTGTGAGCGTAGGCACCGTCCCGCACATTCGTCAAGCACAAATGTTCCGCCTCGAACCGCGCGGCGCCCGCGGGCATGGTGTGGCGGGGATTGTGTGGCGGGGATTGTGTGGCGGGCATGGGGACGTGCCCCACCTGAATAGCCCGGTGACGGTGGTGATGATTCGGAGTCGACGGCGTCTCGGACGCGCGGGGACGCCTCGGGGCCGGCCGCGACTACGCCGGGTCCGCGTCCCCGTAGTCGGCCAGCACCTGCTCTGCGGTGGGGGCGTCGGTGATCAGCGTCGTGAACAGCCCGGCCTTCGCGCCCGCCCGGATCGAGGCGGCCTTGCCGCGGCCCGCGGCCAGCGCGATCGAGGTGGGGATCTGTCGCAGCTGGTCCAGCGTCGGGCGTACCAGCAGATCGGAGCCGGGATAGACGACCGGCTCGCCGTCGGCGTCGAAGAAGTGCAGGCAGATGTCGCCGACGGCGCTGCGCAGCGAGGGATCATCCCGCGGCACCACCGAGGTCAGCGACTCCCGTTCCAGGTACGGGGCTCCGATGCCGGTGACCAGCACGCTGGCACGCGCCCACAGGTCCATGATCTCCACGAAGCTCGGGTCCGCCTGCAGCGACCGCCACAGGCTCCGGCTCGGAAGGGCCGGGGCGAAGATGAATCGCGGCTGCGCCCCGGTGCGGGTGGCGAGGTTCCGCACCGTCTCATTGGTCTGGAACGCGGGATCGGACTCCTGCTGGCCGCCGACGGTGGGGGCGACGACCACCCCGGCGAGCTGGGGCAGCTCCATCCGGCTGACGGCATGGGTGGTCCGGCCCGAGGAGACCAGCAGGACGTCGTCGCGGCGCAGCGCCAGACGGCGCAGCTCCTCCCCCAGCTGGTCACCGAGACCGCGGTAGTCGCGCTGCGCCTGGTCGCCGGGCGCGATCCGCACCCGTTCGACCCCGAGCAGAGCCCGCAGGCGGCTCTCGAGCTCGGTGACGTCCTCCTCGGGGACGTCGAGCACCTCGAAACGCACCATCCCGATCCGGCGCGCCTCGCTGAGCAGCTTGCTCACGGTGGGCCGGGAGACGCCGAGCTTCTCGGCGACCTCGGCCTGGCGAAGATTCTCGACGTAGTAGGCGGACGCGGCGCGGTGCAGGAGCTGCAGATCCATATGGCTCTCGAGCACGTCCACCTCATTCACCGTCATCGCGTTGTCGTCGACCGCTGCGTCGGCGCCTTCGAGCCGCGGACGGGTCGTCCGTGAGCGCTGATCCTATAGAGTCCGACGGCCCCTCACGCAACCGCCGGACCATCGCCCGACGGGCGCAGCGGCGCCACCCCTCCTGGTCGGCGGCGTGGAAGCTCCCCTCGGCGAGGGGTGCACACGGCTCGGTCCCGGCGCCGACAATGGCAGGATGGGCACACCCCGCCGGACCCGGCGAGGCTGCCGCACACCGAGGTGACGATGAGGAGAGGGCGCGCCGATGGCAGATCGCGCTGAGGCCGTGCTCGGCATCGACGTCGGCACCTCGAGCACCAAGGGCGTGCTGGTGGCCCTCGACGGCACCATCCTGGCGTGCGCGGTACGCGAGCACGCGGTGGATCGGCCCGCTCCCGGGCACGTGGAGATGGACGCGGAGATCTGGTGGGACGAGTTCGTCTCCCTGACCGCCGAGCTCACCGGGACCGCGGACGCCCGGATCACGGCGGTCGGCGTCTCCGGGATGGGCCCGTGCGTCCTGCTGACCGATGACGACGGACACCCGGTGCGACCCGCGATCCTCTACGGGGTCGACACCCGCGCGGAGGCGCAGATCGCCGACCTCACCGCACGGTTCGGCGACCAGGAGATCTTCGGGCGCTGCGGCAGCGTGCTCTCGGCGCAGGCCGCCGGCCCCAAGATCCGCTGGGTCGCCGAGCAGGAGCCGGAGCACTTCGCCCGGGCATCCAGACTCTTCATGCCCGCCTCGTACCTGGCGTTCCGCCTGAGCGGGCGATATGTGCTGGACCATGCCAGCGCCAGCATGGTCACCCCGCTGTACGACACGGGGACGCTGGACTGGCACCGGCCCTGGTCGGATCACGTCGCGCCGGGTCTGGAGCTGCCGCCGCTGCAGTGGGCCGGCGAGGCCGCGGGCACCGTCACCGCAGCTGCCGCGAGCGCGGTGCCCGGCCTGTCGCCCGGGATCCCCGTCATCACCGGCACGGTCGATGCCTGGGCGGAGGCGATCAGCGTCGGCGCCACCGCGCCCGGCGACGTGATGCTGATGTACGGCACCACGACGTTCCTGGTCGCGATCACCGACGAGCCCGCTCCCAGCCGCACCCTATGGGTCACCGCCGGCACCTCCGCGGGGACGTTCACCCTCTCCGGCGGGATGGCCAGCTCGGGCGCGATCACCGCCTGGATGCGGGAGCTGACCGGCGAGGCGGACTTCACCACGCTGATCGACGAGGCCGCCACCAGCGGCGTCGGCGCGAACGGCCTGCTGATGCTGCCCTACTTCGCCGGGGAGCGATCGCCCATGCACGACCCGTCGGCCCGCGGCGTGATCGCCGGGCTCACGCTGTCGCACACGCGCGGAGACCTCTACCGGGCGGCGCTCGAGGCGGCGGCGTACGGGGTGCGCCATCATCTCGAGGCGCTGCGCGAGGCGGGTGTGGTCATCGAGCGGATGGTCGCCGTCGGCGGCGGGATCCGCAACGAGCTGTGGCCGCAGATCGTCTCCGACGTCACCGGGCTGCCGCAGGAGATCCCGCGGCGCACGGTCGGCGCCTCCTACGGCACGGCGATGCTCGCCGCGCAGCTCGCCCACGGCTCCGACACCAGTACCTGGAACGGGATCGATCACGTGTGCGTGCCCGATCCTGACGCCGGTGCCCGGTACGACCAGCTGTACCGGATGTACCGCGAGCTCTACCCCGCGACGCGGGACGTCACGCACGCCCTCTCGGAGATCCAGCAGCACGGGTGAGCGCGCGGTGCCGCAGCAGGCCGCGGCAGCCGCCGACCGTCCACCGGCGGCTCGCCTTCTCGGCCGCCGCGTCGGGATCCGTTGTCGACCCGCGCCCCCGGTGCTAGCGTCGAGAGCGCGAGCCGAAGGGGGCTGTCATGAGCATCGAGACCATAGACCTCGCAGACCTGCCGAGCGGCAACTTCGAGGGCCGGGATCACGGCGCCTCCATCTCGATCATCGTCGAGCGTGATCTCGGCCGGGGGCTCGGTCCCCGGCTGCACCGCCACCCCTACGACGAGACCTTCGTGGTCCAGGCCGGGTCAGCCGTGTTCACGGTGGCCGATCGCCAGGTGACGGTGTCCGCCGGGCAGCTGCTGGTCGCGCCCGCGAACACCCCGCACCGCTTCGAGTCGCTCGGCGGCTACAGCGGGATCCACATCCACAGCAGCGATCGGTTCATCACCGAGTGGCTGGAGGAGTAGGAGCGCCCTCCCGCGTACCGTGAGCACCGGCGGGGACGACGCCGTGCGCTGCCGAGCTCCCGCCCGGCCCCCGAAACGAGCGCCCGGGGACCGGGCACCGCGGGCCCCTGGCCGACCGATATCATGGCAGGTCACAGATCCTCGCCGGCCCTCGAGCCGGTGCGCGCGGCGAAGGAGGTCACATGGATCCCGGGGTCCAGGAGCTCCTCGACATGCTCGTGCGGGAGGGCGTCGAGGTCGAGCGCGGTCTCCTCATCCCCAGCGAGCGCCGGCTCGCCGAGCTCAGCGGCATGTCCCGCGCCCGGGTGCGGGAGCAGCTCTCCGGCCTGCAGATGCTGGGCATCCTGCAGAAGGTCCAGGGATCGGGCAATGTGCTGGTCTCCCCCGGCACCCCGGGGGCGGGCTCCGGGAACGGCTTCGAGATGATGCTGCGGGCCGGGCTCGTGACCGCCTCGCACATCAACGAGGCTCGCGAGACGCTCGAAGTGGCGATCGCCCCGAAGATCACCGAGCACGTCACCGACGAGCAGATCCAGGGCCTCGAGGACCAGGTGCGCGCCATGGTCGACGCCTCCTCCTCGCGGGACTTCGCCGGCGGCCTGGCAGCGGACCACACCTTCCACACGTCACTGCTGCGGATCTTCGCCAACCCCATCACGACATATGTCGTCGACGGCATGAACCGGGCCCTGCACGACCTGCTGCTCGAACGTCGTCGCATCGCCATCAGCCGGGAGATCGCGCGCAACCACGGCGACCTCCCCCGGAGCTTCGAGACCGATACCGTCCACTTCGAGATCACCCGTGCCCTGCGCTCGCGGCGGAAGGAGGCGGTCACCGCGGCCATGGAGGAGCACTTCGAGCTGTGGCGGCGCATCTGTCGCGGCTCGGAGCTCCCCGTCGGCCGCGCTGCTGCGCGGGAGAGCTGACGCCCTGCTCACCCTCCCCAGCGGCTACCGTAGGGAGCCACCGCTGCACCGCCGGCATACGGAGGCCCCATGCACGCCGAACGCATCACCGAGTCGATCTGCCACCACGCCGAAGGCCCGTACTGGTCGAACAGCTGGGGCGGACTGCGGTGGGTCGACATGCTCGCCGGCGACGTCATGCACCTGGACGAATCCGGCACCGTTCGCCGCATTCCCACCCCGAGCAACGTCGTGGCCTGCGTGCGCCCGGCAGCCAGCGGCGGCGCCGTGCTCGCCCTGGAGAAGGGCTTCGCCCTCGAGGACGCCGACGGAGCGATCGATCCCCTGCCCCCGCTGTGGGAGGAGGACGTGCGCATGAATGAGGGCGCCGTCGCCCCCGACGGCTCCTTCCTGTGCGGCTCCATGGCCTACGACGCCCGCGAGGGAGCGGCGGCCATGTGGCGCCTGCTGCCCGACGGCACCACCAGCCGGATGCTGACGGGACTGACGATCTCCAACGGCCTGGCCTTCTCGGCCGACGGCAGCTGCGCCTACTACGTCGACACCCCCACCGGGCGGGTCGACCTGTTCGACTGGTCCGACGACGCGGGCCTGACCGGCCGCCGGACCTTCGCGGACCTCACCGGCCAGGACGGCCACCCCGACGGGCTCACGCTCGACGCCGAGGGCAGGGTCTGGGTGGCGATGAACGGTGCCGGCACGGTGCTGGGTCTCGACGAGCACGGCGGCATCGCCGAGCGCGTCACGGTCGATGCCCGCCAGACCACCGCCTGCACCTTCGGCGGTGCGGATCGCGGCACGCTGTACATCACCACCAGCCGGGAGAACGTCCCCGACGGCGAGGACCTCCAGGCGGGCTCGCTCTTCGCGGTCCGGCCCGGGGTGCGCGGCGCCGAGGATCGCCTCTTCGGGCAGTGAGCCGGCGCCGCCGACGGCACCGGGGCACCCGCCCTCTCAGACGGTCGAGGCGGGGCGTCCGGTCTCCCCGTCGGCCGCGTGGGCCGGGATCTCCCCGGTGGTCACCGTCTCGACCGTGTCGTCGAACTCGCGCATGGCCAGCGCCGGCGGCTGCGGGGTCACCAGGCTGACGAGGATCGCCAGGATCAGGCAGATCAGGAAGCCGGGGATGATCTCGTAGAGGTGCTCGTCGCCGAACAGGCCCCAGGCGACATCGGGCGTGAACCAGCCCCAGATGAACGCGACGGCGGCGCCGGAGACCATGCCGACCGCGGCGCCGGCCATGGTCAGGCGACGCCAGAACAGGGCCAGCAGCACGATCGGGCCGAAGGCCGCGCCGAACCCGGCCCAGGCGAAGGAGACCAGTTCCAGCACGGAGCTGTCCGGGGCGAGGGCGAGCAGCATCGCGACCACGGAGACGGCGAGCACGCCGATGCGGCCGCCCCACAGCGCGCCTTTGTCCCCGAGCTTCGCGCCGAAACCGCCGACGAGATCCTCGACGAGGGCGGAGCTGGTCACGATCAGCTGCGAGGAGATGGTGGACATGATCGCCGCCAGCACCGCGGCCAGCAGCACACCGGCCACGATCGGGTGGAACAGGATCTGGGAGAGGTCGAGGAAGACGGATTCGCCGTTGGTCTCGTCGGTGAGGACCGCGTCGGCGTTCTGCTGGAAGTAGGCCAGGCCCGCGAGCGCGGTGAACACGGCCCCGATCACGCAGATGATCATCCAGACCATTCCCACGCCCAGCCCGTAGCGGGCGTCGCGGGAGGAGCGCAGCGCCATGAAGCGCACGATGATGTGGGGCTGGCCGAAGTAGCCCAGGCCCCAGGCCAGAGCGGAGATGATGCCGAGGGCGGAGCCGCCGGCGGTCAGGCTGGCGAAGTCGGCGTCGACCTCGCGCACCGACTCGAACATGGCCACCGGCCCGCCGACGGCGAACATGGCGGTGATCGGCACGATCAGCAGCGAGACCAGCATGACCAGTCCCTGGACGACGTCGGTGTAGGTCGCGCCGAGGAACCCGCCGAACAGCGTGTACAGCACCGTCACGCCGCCGACGATGAGCATGCCGGTCACGTACGGGCCGCCGAACATCGACTGGAAGAACACGCCGCCGGCGACCATGCCGGAGGAGACGTAGAAGGTGAAGAAGACCAGGATGATCAGGCCCGCGGCGATCCTCAGGATGTTCGTGCGGTCGTGCAGCCGGTTGCCGAAGAAGCTGGGCACGGTGATCGCGTTGCCGGCGATCTGCGTGTACTGCCGCAGCCTGGGGGCGACGAAGAACCAGTTCAGTCCGGCGCCGATGGTGAGGCCGATGGCGATCCACGCCTCGACCAGCCCGCCCATGTAGAGCGCTCCGGGCAGACCCAGCAGCAGCCAGCCGGACATGTCCGAGGCGCCGGCGGACAGAGCGGCGACGAACGGGTGGAGCTGGCGCCCGCCGAGCATGTAGTCCTCACCGCCGCGGGTCTTGCGGAAGGCGTAGAGGCCGATGCCGATCATCGCGGCGAAGTAGACGGCCAGGGCGACAAGTCTGAAGGCGAGATCCATGAGGAGGCTCCGATCTCAGAGTGGGGTCTCAGGGGAAGCGGGGGTGCGATGGGTGGCGCTGAGCCTACGCGCGGGTAGCCGGATCCTCATCCCGATCACGAGCTGGCGCGGCAGTCGTAGCCGGATCGTCACTGGGCACGGGCGCCACCTATCTCACATCCCGCCCCCTCCCGCAAACGGCCGCAGGGCCAGTCCCGGCGCGCACCCACCCCGTGCACGGAACGTCTCGCGTGGAGCACCCCATGCACGGAACACCTCGCGTACCTCACCCCGTGCACGGAACGCCTCGCGTGGAGCACCCCCTCCAGCGGACCGGTATCCATGTCGGATTCCGGCCCCTGGGAGGGGGTGCTCCACGCGGCGCGCGGTCACAGCCGCGCGGCCGCGCATCGGCGCGCGGTCACAGCCGCGCAGCCGCGCAGCCGTGCAGCCGCGCAGCGGCGTCAGCCGAACAGCGCCTCGGTGTCGTCGTCGACCCAGTCGAAGGTGCGCTCGACGGCCTTGTTCCACAGGCGTAGGTACCGGTCGCGGGTCTCGGAGTCCATGTCGGGCTCCCAGCGCTTGTCCTCGGCCCAGTTGTCGATGACGTCCTGCTCGCCGTCCCAGAAGCCCACCGCGATGCCGGCGGCGTAGGCGGCGCCGAGCGCGGTGGTCTCGATGACCTTCGGGCGCACGACGGGCACCCCGAGGATGTCGGCCTGGAACTGCATGAGGGTCTCGTTCATGACCATGCCGCCGTCGACCTTGAGCTCGGTGAGGTCGACCCCGGAGTCCGCGTTCATGGCGTCGAGCACCTCGGCGGACTGGAACGCGGTCGACTCCAGCGCGGCGCGGGCGATGTGGTTCTTGTTGATGAACCGGGTCATGCCGACGATGGTGCCGCGGGCGTCGGGCTTCCAGTGCGGGGCGAACAGGCCGGAGAAGGCGGGCACGATGAAGCAGCCGCCGTTGTTGTCGACCTTCTTGGCGAGGTCCTCGATCTCCGGGGCCTCCTTGATGATGCCCAGGTTGTCTCGCACCCATTGCACCAGCGAGCCGGTCACCGCGATGGAGCCCTCCAGGGCATAGACCGGCTTGTTCTCGCCGATCTTGTAGGCCACCGTCGTCAGCAGCCCGTTCTCGCTGCGCACCAGCTCCTCGCCGGTGTTGATCAGCATGAAGTTGCCGGTGCCGTAGGTGTTCTTGGCCTGGCCGATCTCGAAGCAGGCCTGGCCGAAGGTGGCCGCCTGCTGGTCGCCGAGGATGCCGGCGATCGGGGTGTCGATGAGCAGGTCGTTCTTGCGGCCGTGACCGTACACCTCGGAGGAGGACTTGATCTCCGGGAGCATGGAGAGCGGGATGCCCATGTCCGCCGCGATGTCCTCGTTCCAGTCGAGGGTGTCGATGTTCATGAGCATCGTGCGGGAGGCGTTGGTGACGTCGGTGACGTGCACGCCGCCGTTGAGGCCTCCGGTGAGGTTCCACAGCACCCAGGCGTCGGTGTTGCCGAACAGCAGGTCGCCGGCCTCGGCGCGCTCACGGGCACCCTCGACGTTGTCGAGGATCCACTTGATCTTGGGGCCGGAGAAGTAGGTCGCCAACGGCAGGCCCACGCGCTCTTTGTACTTGTCGGGACCCTCGTCCCCGGCGAGCTCGTTGCAGATGCGCTGGGTGCGGGTGTCCTGCCAGACGATCGCGTTGTAGACGGGCTCACCGGTGTTCTTGTCCCAGACCACGGCGGTCTCGCGCTGGTT
The DNA here is from genome assembly GCF_059391765.1 of Brachybacterium sp. SYSU DS0246. Classification (NCBI taxonomy): domain Bacteria; kingdom Bacillati; phylum Actinomycetota; class Actinomycetes; order Micrococcales; family Dermabacteraceae; genus Brachybacterium; species Brachybacterium sp. SYSU DS0246. The sequence continues at coordinate 48,630 of NZ_JBZXYT010000011.1, forward strand.
GGTGATGCCGACGGCCGCCAGCTGGTGGCGGTTGATGTCGGCCCCGGTCAGCGCCTGGCCCACGACGGTGCGGGTGTTGCGCCAGATCTCCACCGGGTCGTGCTCGACCCAGCCGGACTTGGGGAAGATCTGCTCATGCTCCTTCTGGCCGGTGGCGACGATCTGGCCGCCGTGGTCGAAGACGATCGCGCGGGTCGAGGTGGTGCCCTGGTCGATCGAGAGGATGTACTGCTGCTGGTCGTTCATCGGGACTCCTTCGTGTGATGAGCGGGTTCTTCTGAAAAGGGTGACGCGGTGCGTCGTAGGCGGGGAGGAGGCTCGGGCCGGACATCGAGGCCCGGATCTCGGGACTCAGGTTTCGAGGTCCGGGGTATCGAGGCCCGGGATATCGAGGCTCAGAACGCCATGCTGACGACGCCGGCGAGGATGCCGCCGAGCAGCGGGCCGACGATCGGCACCCAGGAGTAGGCCCAGTCGCTGCCGCCCTTGTGCGGGATGGGCAGGATCGCATGGGCCAGGCGGGGGCCGAGGTCACGGGCCGGGTTGATGGCGTAGCCGGTGGGACCGCCGAGCGAGGCGCCGATGCTGACCACGAGCAGGGCCACGGCCAGGGGGCCGAGTTCGTTCGGGGTGTTGCCGAACATGATGATGATGAACACCAGCACGAACGTCCCGATGATCTCGGTGACGACGTTCCAGCCGTAGGAGCGGATCTCCGGGCCGGTCGAGAAGGTGCCCAGGATCGTGCCCGGGTCGGTCTCGGCGTCGTAGTGGGTCTTGTAGGCGAGCCAGCAGACGACGGCCCCGAGGAAACCACCGATTAGCTCGGCGGCGAAGTAGGCGATGGTGTTGGCGACGGTGATCGGGATCCCGTCGGCGTATTCACCGGCTCCGCTAGAGAGCAGTCCGACGGTGACCGCGGGGTTCAGGTGCGCGCCGGTCTTGTACGCGGTCCAGACACCGGCGAAAACCGCCAGGCCCCAGCCGAAGTTGATCAGCAGCCAGCCGCCGCCGTTGCCCTTGGTCTTGCCCAGGATCACGTTGGCGACGACACCACCGCCCAGCAGGGTGAGCATCGCCGTGCCGGCGATCTCGTAGAGAAAAATGGTTGCCATGGGTCCTCCTCATCGAGCGACCCCGCTGCGGTGCGGGGCCGGTGGCATCCGTCGGGGTGCAGGCAGAGGCCTGCGGAAACCCCGACCGGCGCCGGCCGAGGCTCGGCCGGCGCCCGTGACTGCGGTCAGGTCCGGGGCGGCACCTCCGTCGTCTCGGCCAGGCGCGCCGAGACGAGCTCGTCGCTGGTGGCGCGCTCGCCCTCGAGGCGGGCGGCGATGAACTCCCGGTAGGAGTCGATCTCGCGGCGGCGGGCGTCCTCGTCCCAGCCGAGGTCCGGGCCGACGAGGGCGGCGATCTCCTCGGCGGCGTCGGTCCCGCGGTCGGGCGTCTCGTAGTCCAGGCGGGTGCGGCGCTGGAGGATGTCGGCGAGGTGGCGGGCGCCTTCGGCGCGGACCGCGTAGAGCACCTCGGCACGGAGGTAGCGGGCGGCGTGCTCGAGCGGCTCCCCGAGGGAGGGGTCCTCGTCGATCAGCGCGAGCACGTCGGGCAGCAGGGCGCCGTAGCGGGACAGCAGGCGCTCCATGCGCACCTCGTCGAACCCGTAGCGGGCGGCGAGGCGGTCCTTCTCGCGCTGCAGGGCGGTGAACCCCTGGGCCCCGATCACGGGGAGGGAGCGGGTGAGGCTCTTGCGGTCGGGCTCGGAGTCCTTCAGGGCGAAGTCGACGACGTCCTCGGCCATCACTCGGTAGGTGGTGTACTTGCCGCCGGCGATCGCCGATAGGCCCGGCTCGATCTCCATCACGGTGTGCTCGCGGGAGACCTTCGTGGAGCCGGAGTCGTTGCCCTTCTTGACCGGCTGGAGAAGCGGGCGCAGGCCGGAGTAGACGCCGATGACGTCCTCGCGGGTGAGGTCGTTGGCGAGCACGGCGTTGGCGTGCTCGATCACGTAGTCGATGTCCTCGGCGGTGGCGCCGACGGTGCGCGGGTCCTGGGTCCACGGGGTGTCGGTCGTGCCGATCACCCAGTACTCGTCCCAGGGGATGATGAACAGGACGGACTTCTCGGTCTGGGTGATGATGCCGGTGTCCGGGGCGGCGGGGATGCGGTCGCGGGCGACGGTGATGTGGATGCCCTTGGAGGCGAGCACCTCGAGACCGGCGTCGGCCCCGGCGAGCTCCTGCTGCTCCTGGGTCCAGACGCCGCCGGCGAGGATGGTCTCGCGGGCGTGGACCTCGAACTCCTCGCCGGTCTCCTGATCGCGCATGCGAGCACCGGTGACGCGGCCGCGCTCGTCGTGGAGGTAGTCGATGACGGCGGTGTAGTTGGCGACCGAGGCGTCCAGCTGCGCGGCGGAGCGCACCAGCATCATCACGAAGCGGGCGTCGTCGACCTCGGCGTCGTAGTACTCCAGCGCTCCCACGGCCTTCTCGCCGTCCAGGGCGGGGAAGACCTCGAGCATCTTCTCGTGCAGGAGGTGGCGGTGCATGGGGACGGCGCGCTTGCGGCCGACGGACTGCATGGCGTCGTAGAGCATCACGCCGGAGCCGATGAAGGCGCGGTCGACGACCTTCTTGAAGAAGGGGAAGACGAACTTGATGGGCCGCACCAGATGCGGGGCGGTGTGCTCCAGCAGCAGGTCGCGCTCGCGCAGGGCCTCGGCGACCAGCTTGAAGTCGAGCATCTGGAGGTAGCGCAGGCCGCCGTGCATGAGCTTGGAGGAGCGCGAGGAGGTGCCATTGGCCCAGTCGCGCGACTCGACCAGGCCCACGCTCAGGCCACGGGTCGCGGCGTCGAAGGCGGCGCCGGCGCCGTTGACGCCACCGCCGACCACGAGGATGTCCAGCGGGTTCTCCGGTGTCGCGGCGCGCAGGCGCGCCAGGTGCTCCGTCCTGTTCTCCGGGGTGAGGGCGGACCGATGCAGGTCGGACACGTGACGCTCCTTCGCGAATGACGACTTCTGTGACGACTCCGCTCATCGTCGAACCTCCGTGCAGCGTCGCGCAAGTGTGGTGCACGAACGTGCAAGACTGCCCGTATGACGCCGGGAACACGCCTCGAGACGGCCTTCGATGCTGCACGGATGTACTACGAGGAGGGCCAGACCATGGAGGCGGTGGCCGGCGCGCTGTCCGTCTCGCGCTCGACCGTCTCGCGACTGCTGCGCGATGCCCGCGAGGCGGGACTGGTGCAGATCTCCCTGCGCCCACCCAGCGATCACCGGGTCGAGGCGCTGCGGCGCCGGATCGCCCAGCTGTACGGGGTGACGGCGCACGTGATCGCTGCCGGCCCGGCCGACGGGGAGCGAGAACGCCTCGAAGCCGTCGCGGAGGCAGGGGCCGGGTACCTCGACGACATGCTGGAGCCGGGCATGACGATCGGCATGGCCTGGGGCACCACCATCGCTGCACTGGTGGGCGCCGTGGGCCCGCGCCCGGTGCCGGGGCTGCGGATCGTTCAGCTCAACGGGGCCATCAACACCGAGGGCTCCGGGCTCACCTACGTCTCCACGGTGCTCTCGCAGGCGGCGACGCTGTGGGACGCGACCGTCCACCACTTCCCGGTCCCCGCGTTCTTCGACTACACCGCCACCCGCGACGCCATGTGGCGCGAACGTTCCGTCCAGCGCGTGCTGGAGACGCAGCGCCAGTGCACCCTGGCCGTCTTCAGCGTCGGCGCCTTCGACGCCGAGGTCCCCAGCCACGTCTACACCAACAACTACCTGACCAGCGAGGACCTCCGTTCCCTGCGGGCCGACGGCGCCATCGGGGATGTGTGCACGGTGTTCCTGCGGGCCGACGGCTCCTTCCGCGGCATCGACATGAACGCCCGGGGTTCGGGGCCCGACCCCGTCCAGCTGGCCCGCATCCCCCGCCGGCTATTGCTCGCGGCCGGGACGCGCAAGGCCCTGCCGCTGCGGGCCGCGCTGCGCGCCGGCGTCGCCACGGACGTCGTGGTCGACGAGGTCACCGCCGCGAGCCTGCTGTCCCTGCGGTAGCGCGTCGACCGTCAGCTGCGCTCATCGGCACCCGTCGGACCCGCCGACGTTCGGTGGAGGACGCGGAAGCGTTCGCAGACCACGGGCATGTCGGGCGCGAAGCCGCGCGAGGAGTGCTCACGCCAGAACGTCTCGTGGATCCTCCGCCAGCTTCCCAGGGTGCGGTCGTCCTCGCCCTCGGAGTGGGCATGGTCGTCGCTGACCTGATCGAAGGGCACGATGTCGATCGCGGTCACCTCGAGCACCGCGCGCGGAACGCCGGCACCGTCGAGGATGATCGAGAGATCGCCGACCGCGGGGATCGGCTCCCCCTCTTCCTCGTAGTCCCACAGCGAGGAGGCGGTTGCCGTCTTCGTCCCCTCGAGCACCAGTGCGAGCAGACCGTCGGCGTGCTCCGGAGTCGCGCCGAACGCCCAGGCCTCGGGCATCCCGGCCGGTAAGGACGGGCGCGCAGCGCGGGCCTCCGCCCAGAACTCGGCGTAGTCGGGAGCGACGGCAGGTTCGACGCATGTGACGGCGGGTTCGTTCGCGGCGGCTGGGGCGGGAGGTTCGTCGACGGGGGTCACGCGCCGAGAGTATCCCGCCGCTGGACGATCGATGTGACGTGCGAGGCGGCGGGATCAGCCGGCGACGTCGCGGAGGTCGAGGCGGTCGGGGTGGGTGTAGAGGTTCATCCGGCCATCGCCGTCCTCGCTGGCGCGCGTGAAGCCCACCAGGGTCATGCCGAACTCCTCGGCGGTGTCCACGGCCAGCGAACTCGCCGCGGAGACGCAGGCCAGCAAGGGGATCCCGGCCATGTAGGCCTTCTGGGTGATCTCGAAGCTGGCCCGCGAGGAGACCAGGAGGAAGGTGTCCCGCAAGGGCAGGCGATCCTCGAGCAATGCCCAGCCGATGACCTTGTCGACCGCGTTGTGCCGGCCGACGTCCTCGCGCACCACCAGCAGGCTGCCCTCGAGGTCGACGAGAGCCGCGGCGTGGACGCCCCCGGTGCGGGCGAAGACGGTCTGCTCGGCGGACAGCGCGCGGGCGGCACCGAGGATGACGCGCGGGTCGAGCGACCAGTTCTGCATCAGTGTGTACCGGCTCTTCTGGCGCACCGCATCGATGCTCTCGGAGCCGCAGACTCCGCACGCGGACGTGGTGGTGAAGTTCTTCGTGGCCAGGGGCAGCAGCTGCGGGCGCGTGGTGGTGAAGTCCATGACGTTGTAGGTGTTGCGGGCGAAGCCGCTGTCGTCCTCGACCACGGCGCCGTCGCAGTAGCGGGCCTCGGTGATGTCCTCGCGGTGGGCGATCAGCCCTTCCCCGTGGAGGAAGCCGTGGATCAGCTCGACGTCGTGGCCCGGGGTGCGCATGGTCAGGCTCAGCTGCTGCCCGTTCAGGCGGATGTCCAGCGGCTCCTCGACGGCGACGTGGTCGCTCTTGCGGCCCGCATACAGCGTGCCCTCGCGCACTCGGACCGTGCGGATCCGCGTCCTCTCGGTGACCCTGCCCATGGTGCGAGCGTAGCCCTCTCACCTGCACAGCGGTCGTCGGCCGCGGAACTCGGGGCATCCGCGCGACGAGCGCGGCCATGCGGCGAAGGCGGCTCCCGGCCAGGACAGTCACACGGGGAAGGCGGCTACTCGACCCGCGCGACCATGCGGCGAAGACGGTTACCCGGCGAGCCAGACCTCACGCCCCGGGGCCGGAGCCCTCGGCCAGCTCCTTGATCCGTGCCAGTCGGCGGTCCCAGCCGCGGGCGACGACGCCGAGCAGGTCGGACACCTCCCGGATGCGAGCGGGGTGGACGTCGTGGACGCGGCGGCGGGCCTGCCGGGTGACCTCGACCAGCCCCGCCTCATCGAGGATACGCAGGTGCTTGGCGACGGCCTGGCGGGTGAGGTCGAGGTCGCGCGCGACGGCCCCGGCGTCATCGGGCTGCTCCGCCAGGCGCACGAGGATCCGCCGACGGGTGTGGTCGGCGAGCGCTGAGAACACCTCGTCCGCCCCGTCGGCGAGCAGACCGTCGAGGTCTCCCCGGTGGCGCCCTGCCGTCGCCTCGGACGCCGTGACATGGCGGGGTCCTGTGTGCCCGACGGGGTGACCGGGCGCGGCGGGATCGTCGGCGGCCCGTTGCGGCGCGTTCACGCAGACGCTTCCGCGAGCGTCCGCGCCACGGCGAGCTCCTCGATCCAGCCCTTCGTGTTGTCCTCGAAGCGCTCGCGGCGCACAGCGGCGTCGGAGCTGATCCCCGCGAAGCCTCGCTCGCGCACGGTCAGCTGCACGCCGTTCCCGTCGGGATCGATCGTGAACTCGACGGTGTTCTTCGGGCAGTCCTCGAGTGCTCCGGCCTGGCCGGCGAGCCAGGTGAACACCGCGCGACGCGGCGGCTCGAGCGCCTCGATGCCGAGGGAGAACTCCCCATGGACCGGGTCGACCACCCGGGCGACGTCCCCGTCGGTCTCGATCTCATGCGGGCGATACTCGCCGTCATTGATGAACCATCCGGGCTCGCTGATGATGGCGAACACCGTCTCGGCCGACGCGTCGATGTGGATGCTGCGGATGATCTCGTCGGGCACGTCGTCCGTGGTCAGGCGGACGTCGTCACCCGGAAGGGAGGTGGGGTCGCTGGTCATGGCGGGCTCCTGTGATCGGGGCGCGACCGCCCTGGCCGCGTGCGACCAGCATGGCACGACCTGCCCCGTAGTGCAACCCCCTGGCTGCACTACGGGGGTGCGCGACCGGGCTTCGATCCGCAGCAGGCGCGGACCGGGGCGGCGTGCGAGATCAGGGGTTGGTGACCGCGGCGGCGAGTTTGTTCAGCGACTCCTCCAAGTCCTCCTCCGGAACCCCGGGGAAGATCGGCAGCAGCTTCGGGTCGGTGACCGCGGACCAGTCGTAGGTCAGCGTGACCTCGGTGGTACCGGCGTCGAGGGGCTTGAGCTCGTAGAGCCATTCCCAGCCGGGCACGTCGTCCGGCGACTCCTCGCGAGCGGGCTTCCGCCCGATCATCTTGTTCTCGTCGAAGGCGGTGACGTGGTTGCGCATGCGGTAGTCGCCACCCATGCCCTCGGCATACATGTTCATCGTGAACTGCTCACCGGCCTTGGTCACGCGCTCGGTGTTCTCGGCGGAGCGGACCATGCCGGACCCGTCGACGTCGGGGTGGCGTGCAGGCAGGCTCAGCAGGTCGAAGAGGTCCTTGGCGGGGGCGTCGATGACGCGGCTGACGACGATCTTGTTCTCTTCCGTGGTCATACCGCCACCCTAGGAGACCGCCGGCCGCTGCACGCGGTGTTCGGGAGGATCGTGACCGCCCGGTCCGGCCGTGGGCCGCGCCGCCGCCCACCCGTCCGAGCACAGGCACGGTGGCCGCCTCACCCCGCCTCACCGAGCAGCAGCCGCCGCTTCACAAGGGCGAGGCCACCGCCTCCGCGAGCGGGGTGGCCGGGCGGCCCAGCACCGTGGCGACGTCGTCGCTGACCACGTCGAGCTGCCCTGAGGCGATCGCGGTGTAGGTGCTGATCCAGGCCTCGACCATCCAGTCCGGCACACCGTAGGAGGACCGGGAGGCGTGAGCCTCCTCGAGAGTCTCGTCGACGTAGCGGTACTCCTCCCCCAGCGCGCCGGTCATGATCGCGGCGGCCTCGCCCAGCGACACCGCCGCGGGTCCGGTGAGGGCGAGGGTGCGCCCGGCCCAGCCGGAGGGGTCGCGCAGGATGGCGGCGGCGACCTCGGCGACGTCGGCTCGGGCCACGAAGGCGCAGCGGCCCTCCCCTCCTGGCCCGCGGATGGTGCGGTCCTCGCCGGCGAAGTCGAGCAGGACGTCGGCATAGAAGCTGTCGCGCAGGACGGTCCACGCCATGCCCGATTCCCGCAGGAACTCCTCGGTGGCGCCGTGGTCCCGCGCCAGCGTGAACTCCGCCTCGGCCGAGGCGCCGAGGAAGGACGTGTAGACGACGTGGCCCACGCCGGCATCGGCCGCGGCCCGGATCACGGTGCGGTGCTGCTCGACCCGGTCGGCGGCCTCCCCGGCGGAGACCAGGAACAGTACGTCGACGTCGGCGAAGGCGGTCCGGCACGCGTCGGCATCGGCGTACTCGGCGCGGACCACGTCGGCCCCCGGGATCTCCGGTGCCCGGTGCGGGCTGCGCACCACCAGTCGCAGGCCGGGCCCCAGGTCGCTCAGCTCGCGGGCGACCGCGCCGCCGATCTTGCCGGTCGCTCCAGTGACCGCGATCCTCATCAGACCAGGCCCTTCTCGCTGAGCCAGCCGCTGGCGATGTCCGCCGAGGAGGCCTGGTCCTCCACGCTCTGACGGTTCAGCTCGATCAGGTCCTCGGGGGTCAGCGCCTCGATGACCGAGGTCATGGCGGCCTCGGCGGCCTCGTCGACCTTCTCGCTGACGACGGGGACCACGTTCTGCGGCAGGATCAGCGACTCCGGGTCCTCGAGGACGACGAAATCGTTCGCCACGATGGCGGGATCGGAGGTGTACAGATCCGCCAGCTGCACGTCCCCGTCCGTCAGTGCCTGCACGGTCAGCGGGCCGCCGGAGTCCTCGACCGGGACCACCGTGACGTCGACGCCGTAGACGGACTTCACGCCCTCGGGCCCGTAGGGACGGACCTCGAACTCGCTGTTGGCGGCGATCTTCAGATCGTCGATGCCCGCGAGATCGCCGATCGAGCTCAGGGAGTTCGCCTCGGCGAACTCGGACGTGGTGGTGTAGGAGTCCTGGTCGGTGGCCTCGGCGAACGGCAGCAGACGCAGGCCCTCCGGGAGCACCTCGCCGAGCGCGGAGTGGATCTCCTCGGGGCTGGCCGACGCGGCCTCGGAGTCGTAGAACTGCAGCAGGTTGCCGGTGTACTCCGGCAGCACGTCGAGGGCGCCGCTCTCGAGCTCCGGCATGTAGACCTCGCGCTGACCGATCTGGAACTGCCGGTCGACGGTGAGTCCTTCGGCTTCGAGGACCTGCGCGAACAGCTCGGCGATGATCTCGTTGGAGTAGTAGGCCTGGGATCCGATCACGATCGTGCTCGCGTCGGCCCCGCCGGAGCCGCCGCCGTCGGAACCGCCCTCTCCGCCGCTTCCCTCCTCGAAGGGGTCCGAGCTGCCGCAGGCGGCCGCTCCGAGGGCCACGCCGCCGATGCCGAACGCGCCGAGCAGACGGCGCCGGGTGCTGTGGATGGTCATGAGGATCCTCCTGGGGTGCGGAACAGCGGACGGGCGATGGAACGATGGGCCGACGGGACGGGACGGTGGACAGATGGAACGGGACGGTCGGTGCTCAGGCCGGACGGGCACCGCGCGGGGAGGTGGCGCGCTGGATGATCAGCAGCGCGAGGTCGAGCAGCAGCGCGAGGGCGATCACCAGCAGGGAACCGGCGATCATCTGCGGATAGTCCTGGGAGCCGAGCCCGAGGAAGATGTAGCGGCCCAGGCCCCCGTTGCCGACGTAGGCCGCGAGCATGGCGGTGGCCACGACCTGCACCGTCGCCCCGCGGAAGCCGCCGACGATTAGCGGCATGCCCAGCGGGATCTCGACCCGGGTGAGGATCTGCCACTCGGTCATGCCCTGGGCGCGGGCGGCATCGACGGTGGCGGGGTCCGCCGATTCGACCGCGGAGTACGCCCCGGCGAGCAGGGAGGGCAGCGCCAGGATCACGAAGGCCAGCAGCGGCGCGGTCAGGCCGATGCCCAGCACGAGGGCGAACAGAGTGACCAGTCCCAGCGTGGGCAGGGCGCGGGCGGCCCCGGAGGCGGCGACCGCGAGCCCGGCGAACCGGCCGGTGTGGCCCACCAGCAGGCCGATCGGAATGGCGATCAGTGCGGCGATCAGCACCCCGAGGGCGGTGTAACCGAGGTGCTCGAGGGTGCGCACAGGGATGCCGGAGGGGCCGCTCCAGCGAGCGGGGTCGGCCAGCCAGACGAAGGCCTCGCCGTAGGGGTTCTCGTTCACGGCCGGCTGACCACCTTCCGCCGGGTCCAGGGCATCAGCGCTCTGCCCAGCAGCACCAGCAGCGCGTCGGTGAGCAGGGCCAGCGCTGCCGTGAGCACCACGCCGGCCGCGATCTCCGCCACGATGCCGCGGCGGAACCCGTCCACGAAGAGCATTCCCAGGCTGGGCACCCCGAGCACGCCGCCCACGGTGACCAGCGAGATGGTGCTGACGGCGACGACGCGCACGCCCGCCAGCAGCACCGGCCCGGCCAGCGGCAGCTCGACCTGCCAGAACCGGGCCAGCGGGGCGTACCCCTGTGCGGTGGCGGAGCTGAGCACGTCGCGGTCCACGGAGCGGAACCCGTCGGAGGCGGCGGGGACCATCAGGGCCAGGCCGTACAGCGAGAGCGCGACGATGATGTTCACGGGGCTGCGCACTCCGGTGCCGATGATGCCGGGCAGCAGCACGAACAGCGGCAGCGAGGGGATCGCGTACATCAGTCCCGACGCGGTGGTGACGCCCGGCCGCAGCCAGCCGGTCAGGTTGGCGAGCTTCGCGATCGGCAGGGCCAGCACGAGCGCGATGAGGATCGGCGGCAGCGCCTGGACCAGGTGGGCACCGGTGCGCGCCGCGAGAACGTCGAGGTTGGCGAGCACCCAGCTCACGACGGGGTCTCCAGCACACCGGCCGCGCGACCGTCGGCGTCGACCACGACATCGCGCCCGTCGACCTGTTCGACGTGGAGGGTGCGGGCCCCGCGGTCGGCGCCGACGAAGCTGGCCACGAACTCGTCGGCCGGATCGGCGAGGATCTCCTGCGGGGTGCCGACCTGAGCCACGACACCACCGGGCTTGAGGATGACGACGCGGTCGCCGACCAGGAACGCCTCGTCGATGTCGTGGGTGACGAACACGATCGTCTTGCGCAGCTCCCGCTGCAGGCGCAGCAGCTCCTGCTGCAGCTCACTGCGCACGATCGGGTCCACTGCACCGAAGGGCTCGTCCATCAGCAGGATGTTCGGATCGGCCGCGAGGCCACGGGCCACGCCGACGCGCTGCTGCTGACCGCCGGAGAGCTGGGCGGGATAGCGGCGGGCGAGGGCGGCATCGAGGCCGACCGTCTCCATCAGCTCGTGAGCGCGGCGGCGGGCCTCCCCCTTGGAGGTGCCGCGCAGCACGGGCACGGTGGTGATGTTGTCCAGCACGGTGCGATGCGGCAGCAGCCCGGAGGCCTGCATGACGTAGCCGATGCTGCGGCGCAGCGTCACGGGATCCAGGCTGGCCACGTCGTCCCCGTCAATGTGGACCCGACCGGAGGTGGCATCGACCATGCGGTTGACCATCCGCAGCAGCGTGGTCTTGCCCGAACCGGAGGTGCCCACGAGCACCACCGACTCGTGGGAGGCGACGTCCAGGCTGAAGTCCGCCACGGCGACCGCGCCACCGGGGTACTCCTTGCGGATGTTCTCGAATCCGATCACCGGGACCTCCAGTCCTGTCGGGGCGACGAGCTGTCACCACCGGCTCGCTCAACCTTATCCAGATGGCGGCCTCCGTGGCGGCGCCTTGCCGTTCAGCGCACCTCGCAGTTCAGGGCGGGACGCACCGAGACGCTGAGGTCGCCCCGGTTGATCACCAGCGCCTGGCCCTCGCCCACGTCGAGATGGTCGGCCTGAGGGATCCCGGAGGAGGCCACGATCACGCGGTCGGCGTCGATGCGGTAGCGCAGCGAGTAGTTGTCGGCGGTGTGATGAGGCTTGGCCTGGGCCGGATCGGACTGCTGATAGGCGATCATCACGTCGGGCGTCATGTACAGGCAGTTCAGGGCCTCGGGAACACGACCGGCGTGCTCGAGGCACAGCTGCGTGAGCTCGGCGGCGGCCCGCTGCACGGCGGTCGCCGGGTCCGCCTCGCGGACATGAAGCTCGACCAGGGAGAAGTACAGCTCCGAGTCGGTGGTGCCCTCAGGCATGCGCCCGCCGCGCGCGAGGATCGCTTCACGCAGCGGGTCGGAGAGGTCGTACTGGCCGTTGTGCGCGAACACCGCCTCACCCTCGCGGAAGGGATGGGTGTTGTCGATCCGCAGGGGCAGGCCGGGGCTCGCCTTGCGCAGGTGCACGAGCATCATCGGGCCCGTCGCCTCGGCGACGGCGTCCCGGTAGGCCGCGGATTCGCGGGCCACATCGAGGTGGCGGTGGATGCGGGGCCGACGGGGGTCGACGGGCCAGTGCTCACCGGGCGGCCGAGGAGTCCCTGCACCTGCGTCATCCCCGCCGGCCGCCGCCTCGTCGGGCGCCGCCTTCCCGTCGGCCGCGTCGAACCAGGCCACGCCCCATCCGTCGCGATGGATCTCGGACTGTTCGGTGAACGGTTCGATCTCGTCACGGACAGCACGGTCCAGGGAGATGGGCTCACGGGAGACGACGCCGAGCAGTCGGCACATGGCAGGACCAGCCTTCCGGGAAACAATGGACGACGGGGACGACGAACAGGGCCGACGCGAGCGGCAGAGTTGACGCGTCGGGCGGCGTGTCGGGCTCAGCTCGCGCCGGCGCGGGCCTTCATGTGCGCATCCACCGCCAGCGCGATCCGGGTGAGCAGGAAGTTCACGGCGATGTAGATGACCGAGACGACGATGTAGGTCTGGACCAGGTAGCGCGTGATCGAGACCATCGTCTTGCCCTGGAACTGCAGCTCGTTGACGCTGACCACGTAGCCGAGGGTGGAGTCCTTCAGCAGGGAGACGAGGGCGAGGATGAGGCTGGGCAGGACCAGGCGCACGGCCTGCGGCAGGATCACGGAGAGCATGGAGTCGCGGTGGCTGAGCCCGATCGCGGCGGCGGCCTCGTGCTGCCCCACGTCGACCGCCTTGATGCCGGCCCGGAACACCTCCGCGGTGGTCGCGGAGGAGACCAGCACCATCGGGATCGCGAGCATCCAGAACCGTGGGAACGTGACCCCGTAGGCGGGCAGAGCCAGTAGGAACCCGTAGACCACCAGCAGCATCGGGATGCCGCGGAAGAACTCGATCCACACCGTGCTCGCTGCGCTGAGCACCCGCAGCCGCGACAGCCGCGCCAGCGCCAGCAGCAACCCGAGGGGGAAGGCCACCGCTGCGGCGACAGCGGTGACCTGTACCGTCCCGGCCAGCCCCTGGCCGAGGAAGGCGAGGTAGTCGGCCCGGAGGTAGACGACCCACTTGTTCGGATCCAGCTGCCCGTTGATCGCGAACTGCCGCAGTCCCGCCGCGAGCAGGCCGAGGATCGCCAGGATGCTGAGAATCGACAGCAGCAGGATCCGCCGGCGCCCCTTGGGGCCGGGCGCGTCGAACAGCACCTGGGTCGCAGTATTGCTCGTCGCAGCGCTCATGCCTGGGCTCCTGCCGTGACATCCAGAGCATTGCGGGTCCGGGAGCGGCCCGGCCGCTGCCCCGGGGAGACGGCGCGCTCGATGACGCCGCCGAGCGCGGCGCCGCCCAGGGACATCGCCAGATACACGGTCCCGGCCACCAGGAACATGATCACCGCCTGCGCGTACTGGATGTTGAGGGTCTGGGTGACCCAAGTGATCTCACTGACCGAGATCGCGGAGCACAGCGCCGATCCGATCACCGTGCCGATGAAGACGTTCACCAGGGGCTGGACCATGGCTCGGAAGGCCTGCGGGAGCACCACGTGGCGCAGCGTCCCGAAGAAGCCGAGCCCGATCGACCGCGCCGCTTCGGCGTGGCCGACGGGCACCGTATTGATCCCCGAGCGGACGTTCTCGCACACGAAGGCGGCCGACGAGAGGGTCAGCCCCAGCACGCCGCACCAGAAGTAGGGCAGGCGCAGCCCGACGTCGGGGAGGCCGAACGCGACCAGGATCAGCAAGCTCAGCAGCGGGATGTTGCGGAAGATCTCGACGTAGACCGTCGCGGCCCAGCGCAGCGGCGGAATGGGGCTGACCCGGCACACCGCCAGCGCGGTGCCGACGACGAGCGCGAACAGGTAGCCGAGCACGACCAGCGCGAACGTGGTCGCGATACCCTCCACCAACAGGGGGATGTTCTCGCGGATGGCTTGCATGGGTCCCTCTCGAGATCAGGGGCGGGCTGACGGGCGGGGTGCGGCCGTCGGCCGTGCATGTCGCGGGGGCGGCCGGATCCCACCGTCTGGCCGGGCCGACGGGCTGGCCAGGTCCGTCGGCCGAGCGCGTCGGCCGGTGGTCGGCTCACGCCGGCATGTCGCCCGGGGTCGGGGGCTCGGGGGCCGAGCCATCCACGACCTCGCCGATGGTGGCGGCCCACAGCGCGTCCCAGGTACCGGAGTCGATGAGCTCCTGGAGGAAGGTGTTGACGAACTCGACGGCGTCCTCGTGGTCCTGCGAAAGGCCGATGCCGTACGGGTCGTCGACGAACGGTTCACCGACCACGGAGACCTCCGGGTCTGCGGCGGAGTTGCCCAGCAGCACGCCCTGGTCGAGGACGTACGCGTCGGAACGACCCTGCTTCAGTGCGGCGACGCAGGACTCGTTGTCCGGGAGGGTCTCGACCTCTCCCGGGTCGGTCACGAACTCCTCGATGGCCTGGATGCCGGTCGAGTTGGACTGGGTGACGAGGTTCTTGCCGGTGAGGTCCTCCGGGCCGGCGACGGTCTCGGCGTCCTCAGTCCGGACCTGAATGGCGGTGCCCGAGAGATAGTACGGGCCGGCGAAGTCGATGACCTCGAGGCGCTCGGGAGTGATCGAGTAGGTGGCGATCACGCAGTCCACGGTGCCGTTCTGGACCATGGTCTCGCGGGTCTCGACCGTAGTGTCGATGTACTCGATCTTGCCCTCGAAGTCCTCGCCGAGGATGTAGCGGGCCAGCAGCTGGGTGATGCCCGCGTCGAAGCCGGTGGGCTCGCCGCCACTGGTGCTGGCCAGGGAGAAGACCTGGTTAGCGAGGGTGCCACCACGGATCAGCTGGTCCTTGTCCTTGATGGCGCTCGCCCAGGCGCTGGCGGCGATGACGTCGTCCTCGGCGATCGGGCCGGAGGCGATGGCGTCGGTGAACGCCGAGCCTTCGGCGCCGCCGCCATCGGAGCCGCCGCCCAGTGAGGGGCCCTCACCCGTCTCGGAGGAGCAGGCGGCGAGGGCACCGAGGGGCAGGGCGGCAGCGGCCGCGACGACGGCGCGACGGCCGGGCCGGAAGCTGGTGCGGGTCATGGATCTCTCCGATTCTCGAGTCGCCCGTGGGGCGGGGTCGGGGCTGTGGGGTGGGTCGGGGCTGGTGGGGCGTGGTCGCGGCTGGCGGGGCATGGTCGCTGCTGGCGGGGCCGGGAAGGAGCCGGTGCGGCACGGCTGGTGCTGGTACGGCCGGTCAGTGGGGCAGGATCTTGCCCAGGAACGCCTTGGCGCGCTCGCTGCGTGGTGCGGTGAAGAATTCCTCGGGCTCGCCCTGTTCGACGATCTCTCCCGCATCCATATAGATCACGCGGTCGCAGACATGGCGGGCGAAGCCCATTTCGTGGGTCACCACCAACATCGTCATGCCCTGCTCGGCGAGCTCGGTCATCACGTCGAGCACCTCGTTGATCACCTCGGGGTCGAGCGCCGAGGTGGGCTCGTCGAAGAGCATGGCTTTGGGTCTCATGGCCAGTGCCCGGGCGATCGCCACGCGCTGCTGCTGCCCGCCGGACAGCGCCGTCGGCAGCGAGTTCGCCTTGTCGGCGAGACCGACGCGCTCGAGCAGCTCCATGGCCTGCGCCTCGGCCTCCGCCTTGGAGGCTCCGCGCACCTTCCGCGGGCCGAGGGTGACGTTGTCGATCGCCTTGAGGTGGGGGAAAAGGTTGAAGGCCTGGAAGACCATGCCGACGTCGCTGCGCAGCTTGGTCAGCTCCTTGCCCTCCTCCGGCAGCCGCTGGCCGTCGATGGTGATCTCGCCGGCGGAGATCGTCTCGAGCCGGTTCAAGCAGCGGCACACGGTCGACTTCCCGGATCCGGAGGCGCCGATCAGCGCCACCACTTCACCGCGATGGATATCGAGATCGATGTTCTTCAGCGCCTGGAAATCGCCGAAGAACTTCTCCACGCCGCGCGCGGAGATCAGGGGCTCCCCGATCTGCTTCGATGCCTCCGGCCGCGTCGAACCCGTGGCTGTGCTGGTATCGGTCATAAGGGTGAGAATGCGGTGTCAGGAGGCGCCCTGTCCAGGCAGTGGGCATTCCGCTCACCGTTCGGAACAAGTTCGTGACCGGTGTTCACGCGATGACCGGAGATGGCGGCCCCTTTCCCTGGAGTCCCTGGCTCGACGGGGGGTAGCGCTGGCGCGGCCGGGTACTGGCGACATAGCGGGAGCCGTGGCCATATAGGCAACGGCTCCCGCTATGTCGCCAGTTGTCGGGAGCGCCCCCGCCGGTCAGGGGTGGCGCGGCCCGGGCGGGCGCCCGTTCAGGGCCAGCGGCCCGGGCGGACTCGCCGATCAGCGGTGGTAGGCGCCCTGGTAGACGGCGTCGAAGGGGGTGTGGCCGGCCTGGCGGTTCTCGATGGAGACGGTGACGATCTCCTTGGCCACCTGCGCCGCCTCGAGGGCGGTGGCGCCCTTGGCCAGCTCCGCGGTGACCGCGGCGGCCAGCGTGCAGCCGGCGCCGGAGACGCGCTCCTGGCCGATCTTGGGGCTGCGCAGCTCGACGACCTCGTCCCCGTCGTAGAAGATGTCGACCGCGTCGGACCCGTCCAGGACCACGCCGCCCTTGGCCAGGACCGTGACGTCGTAGGCCTCGTGGATGCGCCGGGCGGCCTCGGTGAGCTCCTCGACGGTCTCGATCTTCTCCATCCCCGACAGCGTCAGCGCCTCGAAGTGGTTGGGCGTGACGAAGGTGGCCAGCGGGAGGATCTTCTCCTTGAGGGCGTTGTCCGTGTCCAGGGCCGCGCCGGGCTCCTGCCCCTTGCAGATCAGCACCGGGTCGAGCACGACGTGGGTGAAGCTGCGCTCGCGCAGGGAGGCGGCGACGGTGTCGATGGTGACGGGCGTGCCCAGCATGCCGATCTTGACCGTGTCGATGTCGTGGACGGCGGTGGTCGCCTCGATCTGGTCCGAGATCACCTCCGGGTCGACGGGCACGAATCGGTGGGCCCAGTCGTTCTTCGGGTCGAAGGAGACGATGCAGGTCAGAGCCGCGGTGCCGAACGTGCCGAGCTGGTGGAACGTCTTGAGGTCCGCCTGGGCGCCGGCGCCACCGGATGCTTCGGAACCGGCGATGGTCAGGGCGACGTGGGTCATGGGAACCTTCCTTCGATGCTGTGGGGGCTTCGATCCTGTCGGGGGCGGTGCCGCGTGCCCCGATCGCGGCGCTGTGGCCACGACCCGGAGGTCGACGGGGGCGATGCACCCGTCACGGCAACGGAGACCGCGCGCTCCCAGGGTGCCGACGTCGTCGGCCCCGTCGCAGCGGCCTGGCCGTGCGCTCCCAGGATCCGGGTGCACGCGAGCGGGCGGGTCGGCGACCACTCAGCATCCGGACCCGTCGCAGGCCGGGCCGCAAGCCTATCGCCTCGGGTACAGTGCCGTGCGTGCTGAGACCCCAACCGTCGACGGACACCGCGGATCCCACGCGATCCGGCGATGCCGCAGATCTCGGGTGTACGACGTCGTCGCTCGAGCGGGCAGGTTCCCTGGAATCCGTGCCGGCCCGTTCCGCCGCGCGCCGTGCCCGCGCGCAGTTCTCGTCGGCACCGAGGAGGCCGCTGCGCGAGCGTGCCCGTGATCTCGCCACCGACCATCTGGGGTCGTCGATACGGTTCCTGCTCGTCGGCGGCATCGTCTTCCTGCTGGACGCGGCGATGTACAACCTGCTGGTGTTCTGGGAGCCTTCCGCCGGCTGGGGCCACGGGATCATGCACGGCCATCCCCTGACGGCGAAGCTGCTCACGATCGCGGTCGCGTCCTGCCTGACCTACCTGGGCAACCGGCTGTGGACCTTCGGGGACCGTCCCCGCCCGGACACCGCCCGCTCGGTCCTGCTGTTCCTCCTGATCAACCTGATCGCGGCCGGTCTGCAGCTGTCCTGCCTGGGCTTCTCGCGGTATGTGCTGGGCCTGGACTCGGTGCTGGCGGACAACATCTCCGGCACGATCATCGGCCAGGTCATCTCGACGTCGTTCCGGTACGTCACCTACGGGCGCTTCGTCTTCCCGCGGCGCTGAGACGGCCGACGGGCCGTGACGCGGCCGGCCGGCCTGCGTCACGGCGCGGCGCCCCGCGCGGCGCCCGGCCCCGCGCGGCGCCCTGTCCCGTCACACGCCGGCACACCCCGGCACACCGACTCAGCCGGACTGCCCCGGCGATCCCGGTCCGTCTCTGACAGACTCGTGGCCATGGACACCACCGGCCCCTGGACCCGCGCCGCCGCCGCTGCCGGCCTGCTCGCCGGCGGCGAGGCCCGCCCCACCGTGTTCGCCCGCATGTCCGCGAAGGCCGCCGAGCTCGGCGCGCTGAACCTCGGCCAGGGCTTCCCCGACGACGATCCTCCCGCCGTGGTGGCCGACGCCGCGGTGAGCGCGATCCGTGCCGGCCGCAACCAGTACCCGCCGGGCATCGGCGAGGCCGTGCTGCGTGAGGCGATCGCCGAGCACCAGTCGCAGTGGTACGGGCTGCACTGGGACGCCGGCAGCGAGGTGCTGGTGACCACGGGCGCCACCGAGGCGCTGGCCGCGACCATCCTGGCCCTGGTGGAGCCGGGCGACGAGGTCGTGACGCTGGAGCCGTTCTACGACCAGTACGCGGCGCTGATCGCGCTCGCGGGCGGCGTGCACCGCACGGTCCCGCTGACCTCCCGCGCCGACGCCTCCGGCGACCTGGTGCTGGAGGTCGACGAGGTCGCTCTGCGTGCGGCCTTCTCCGACCGCACCCGCGTGGTACTGGTGAACACCCCGCACAACCCCACCGGCGTGATGCTGTGGGTCGGAGCGCTGCAGGCGATCGCCGAGGAGGCCGCCCGGCACGACGCGATCATCGTGACCGACGAGGTCTACGAGCACCTCACCTTCGGCCCGGCCCACCTGCCGATCGCCACCCTGCCCGGCGCGCAGGACCGCACGGTCTCGATCTCCTCGGCGGGCAAGACGTTCTCGGTCACGGGCTGGAAGATCGGCTGGATCACCGCCCGGCCCGAGCTGGTCACGGCCATCACCGGGTTCAAGCAGTGGCTGACCTACGCCTCCGGGGCGCCGTTCCAGCCGGCCGTGGCGGCAGGATTGGGCATGCCGACCTCTGCCTTCCAGGATCTCGCCGACAGTCTGCGTGCTCGCCGCGACCTGCTGACCCAGGGCCTGCGCTCGATCGGTTTCCGGGTCAGCGTGCCCGAGGCGGGCTACTTCACCGCGGCCGACGCCGCGCCGCTGGGCGAAGCCGACGCCATGGCTCTGTGCGAGCGGCTGCCCGAGGAGGCCGGCGTGGTCGCGATCCCGCTGTCGGCCTTCTACCGCGACGGCGCGGCCGGGGAGGCGAGCTCGTACCTGCGCTTCGCCTTCTGCAAGAGCCACGCCACGATCGAGCAGTCCCTGGAGCGCCTCGAGTCCTGGGCGCGGCACCGCCGCTGACGGCGCCGAGGTCGGCTCATCCGGCCGCGACCCAGATCGAGCCGGCCCCGTCGGTCCACGGCGTGTACACCTCGAAGGTGCCGTCCCGGACCTCGTCGGTCGGCACGAGCAGGCACTCCTCCCACTCCCCGGTGTCGCCGTCCTCGAGCTCGCCCACATCGAACACGCTGTGCGGGGTGGCGGCGAGCTCCGAGGAGTAGCGGCCACCGGCGTGGGAGTGGAAGTCGATGCCGAGCAGGAAGGTCGGTTCGAGCGTCTCGTCACCGTGATAGGTCAGCGTCACCGGGACCAGGACGTAGGTCTCTCCCTCGGGCGGCGCCTCGTTCGTGGCCGAGAGGGCGAGCATCTCCTCGGTCGCGTCCCAGTCGACCTGCCCGATCGTGATGTCGAAGGACTGCTCGGTCCCCTCGATCGTGAAGGTCTCCCCGAGGGGGAACGGGTTCCCCTCGCTGCCGCGGCGGCCGGAGGGTGCTGCCTCAGAGCTCGGCGCCGGCTCAGAGCTCGGCGTCGCCTCAGCGCTCGGCGCCGGCTCAGAGCTCGGCGCCGGCTCAGAGCTCGGAGCGGGCTCGGAACTCTGCGTCGCCTCAGAGCTGGGCGCCGCTTCGGAACTCGGCCCGGCGCCATCCGAGCCCTCGCCCGCGCCGAGGATGAGGAAGATCCCGCCGACGACGATCACCAGGACCAGGACGAGCAGCGCGCAGCCAAGACATACCAGGACCGGGACCGTCGCGTCACCGCTGGTCCTCGTGCCGCTGTCGTCGTTCCGAGACATCTGCGTCATGATCTCCCCGGCGCCCGCCCCGGCGCGCTGTCGTCCTCGTGCCTCGTGATCCTCTCGCCGGGGTGGCCGGGACCGACCGCACGACGACGGCCCGCCTCCTCCCCGGTTCTCCAGGAGCAGGCGGGCCGTCGTGGTCCGCGCGGGATCAGATCAGGTGGCTGAGATCCAGGCGGGGTCGCCGCTGAAGTCGAGCAGGCTGCTGACGGTGAACGCGCCGCCCTCGACCTGGTCCTCCGGAACCAGCAGCGGCACTTCCCATTCGCCGGTGCCGCCGTCGTAGAGCGTGCCCACGTCGAGGCTGTCCTTGGGCGCCACGGCGCTGGTGAGCGAGTAGCTGTTCCCGGCATCGGAGACGTACTCGACCAGGATCGAGAAGCCCGGCTCGAGGCTGTCATCGCCGTGGTACGTCGCCGTGATAGGCACCAGGATGTAGGTCTCGCCCTCGGCGGGCTCCTCGTTGTACGAGTTGGCCTCCAGGACCTCGTCGGTGGCGTCCCAGTTCGGCTCGCCGAGGGTGACGTCGATGGTGCCGCCGTCGCCATCGTCGATGGTCACGGTCTCACCGAGCGCGGCCGGATCATCCTTCGTCGCGGCTCCCCCGGAGGATCCGCCCTGGGACTCCTCCTCAGTGGTCTCCTCCGCCGAGGTCTCCTCCTCGGTGGTCTCCTCCTCGGTCGGCTCCTCCTCGGTGGCCTCCTCCTCAGAGGTCTCCTCCTCGGTGGTCTCCTCCTGAGTCGTCTCGCCCCCGCCGCTTGTGTCCTCGTCGCCACCGTCGCGGGTGAACAGGAAGATGCCGCCGCCGACGATGACGAGCAGGAGCGCGAGGACCGCGCAGCCGGCGCAGATGATGATCGGGACCTTCGCGCCCCCGGACTTCTTCTCGCCGCCCTGCGGGGTGAAGCCCTCACCCGAGTCGCCGCCGAAGGACGGCGCGAAGGAGGCGTCCTGCCCGTAGCCGGCGTTCGGCGACGCCTGACCGTAGGGGGCATCTGCGGAGGCCTGACCGTAGTCGCCCTGCGGCGGCTGGCCGTAATCGCTCGGCTGCTCCTGGCCGAAGCCGCCGTTCGGGGACGGCTGACCGTAGTCCCCGTACCCACCGTCCGGAGAAGGCTGCCCGTGGGAATCACCGGAGGGGGGCTGACCCCATCCGTTCTGCGGTGGCTGCGACATATCTTTTCCGGCGCGTAGACAGCGCCGTCCCCTCTCTCCCGGTACGTCTGTGCGGTCCGACCCCTGGGCCTGACCGTCACATAGTACGGGGCGTGCCCACCGGGAGCGATGCCTTCGACATCGCTATCCGGTTACGAACGGGCGAGAGAAAGCAGTCCCGCAGAAGCTCGATGGCGGCCGATTCAGAGCCGTCCTGTGAACAGTTCCCCGTGGAAAGTCCGACCCACGGCACGCCGGGACGCACCGCTGACGTCGAGGTACGGCGTGATGCCGCCGCGATGGCGCGGGAAACCGGCTCCGAGGATCAGAGCCAGGTCGACCTGCTCGGGTCGCTGGACCACTCCGGCCTCGAGCATCAGGGCGATCTCCTCGGCCAGGCCGTCCTGGACCTTCTCGAGCAGGGCGTCGCCGACGGGGGCCTGCGCCGCGCCGGCTCCCCCGCCGTCGGCGGCGAAGACCTCCGCGACCGACCGCGAGACCGGCGGGTGGACGGCAGTCTTGCTGCGCTCGGTGAAGCGGGCACCCCGCTCGGCCATGGCGGTCAGCCCCGGGGAGGCGTGGAAACGGGCGCCGAGCTCGTCGGCCAGCACCGCGCCGACGTGGTCGGCGACGGCCAGGCCCACCAGGTCCAGCAGCTCGAGGGGACGCATCGGCAGGCCGAGCGGATCCAGGGAGGCGTCGACCTCCTGGGGATCGGCGCCGGCGTCGAGAGAGGCGAGCACCGCGCCCAGCACGCGGAACAGCAGCCGATTGACGATGAAGCCGGGCGCGTCGGCGCTGCGCACAGCGAACTTCCGCAGGCGGCGCACCACCTCCAGTCCGGTCGCCAGAGCAGCGTCGTCGGTGGCCTCGGTGTGGACCACCTCGACCAGCGGCATCTTGGCGACCGGGTTGAAGAAGTGCAGGCCCACCACGCGCTCGGGGCGCTCGAGATCCTCGGCCATCCGCGCGACGGACAGCGAGGAGGTGTTGGTGGCCAGCAGGGCGTCGGGGGCGAGCACGCTCTCCAGCTCGGCGAAGACGGACTTCTTGACCCCCAGCACCTCGGGGACGGCTTCCAGCACGAGGGCGCAGCCTTCGAGCTCGGCCAGATCGGTCGTGGCCGTCAGCCCGCCGGCCACCCGGGTGGCGGTGTCCTCGTCGAGCTTCCCCCGGGCGGCGGCCTGGGCCACGACATCGCGGGCAGCCGCCAGGCCCTTCTCCGCGATGCTCTGGTCGAGATCGCGCATGACGACGGGGACCTGGAGCCCGAGGGCGAGCTGCGCGGCGATCTGGGAGGCCATCAGTCCGGCACCGGCCACGCCGACGCGGCGGATCTCGCGGGCGCCGTCGACCGGGGCGCGGCCGGGCTTGCCGCGGCGCAGCAGCTCGGCGGCGTACATGGAGGCCGCGGCGGCGTCGCTGCGGGCCAGCTCACCCAGGGCGGCGGCCTCACGGTCCAGGGCGGCGGGCAGGTCGGAGCCGGGCAGCTGCTGGAGCAGTTCGAGGGCGCGGGCGACGGCGGGGGCTCCCTGCATCTCCAGTCGCGCCGCCCAGGTGCGGCGGGTCTCGGCCGCGCCGTGCGGGGCGTCGAGTGCGTCGCGCAGTGCCTCGGCCTCGGGGGTGCCCTCGGCGGGCAGCGGGATGGCGCGACCGGCCCAGGCACCCGGGATGGTCGTCTCCGCGGCCAGCCGGGTCTCCACGGCGGCCTCGGCCACCGCGGGGTCGACGATGTCGGTGTCGGCCTCGTCGACGTCGATGTGCGCGGCGACCAGGGCGGCGAACTCGTCGAGCGCTTCGTCCAGGTCCGCGGCGAGCTCGTCGGCCAGTCCGGTCTCGAGGGCCTGGTCGGTGCCGAGCTGCTTGTCACGAGCGGGGTCCTCGAGGATCATCCGGGCGGCGGTCTCGGGGCCGACGACGGACTGCAGCAGGGTGGTGCCGCCCCAGCCGGGCAGGATGCCCAGGCTGGTCTCGGGCAGGCCGATGCCCGTGACGCCCGGGGCGACGGTGCGCACGTCGGCCATCAGCGCCACCTCGAGGCCGCCTCCGAGGGCGGCCCCGTTGAGGTGGGCGAGGATCGGGACGTGGCTGGAGCGCACGCGGATCTGGAGCGCGTGCGCGGCCCTCGTCATGGTCTCGACGCTCTCGAGCACCTCGGGGTCGGAGAACATCGAGAGATCGGCGCCGGCGAGGAACACGCGTCCGGAGCCGGTCAGGGCGATCGCCTGGACCTCGCCGGCCTCGGCGCGGTCCAGGGCGGTGGAGATCGCGCCGGTGACGGCCTCGAGCGAGCGCGGACCGAGGGTCGCGGGCCGCTTGTCCTCACCCTCCGGGGGCGCGAAGGTCAGCACGGCCACGGTGCCGAGCCCGGGGTGCTCGCGATCTGCGGTCAGGACTCGGGTGACGTGCTCGGTGTAGCTGCTCATCAGTGGCCTTTCGCGATCTCTTCGTCGAGTGCCGGCGGGCTCCGCCCAGTTGCCTGATACCGCCGGTTTCAGATAGATCATGCCTCAGCGCGTCGGCGGGTGTCCACCGCGCGCCCCGGCGGCGAGGCCCCCGCCGCGGAGAGCCACCGTCGATCTCACGCGCCGTCGAAGTAGAGCACTTCCCCGTTGAACGTCTCGACGCCGAGCCGGAACCCTGCGACTTCCGGCTCGGGCAGGATGTAGATGCTGCGGAAGGTCGCGCTCTCCCCATCGCCGAGCGGCTCGATCGCCTCCATCGGGTCCGGGACCAGTCCTTCGGCGGCATCCTGGTAGTAGGAGCGCTCGGATTCGCCGGTCAGCCACAGCTCCTCGACGGGGGCGAGCCGGCCCGGCCCGTCGTAGCGGACCTCGAAGGTCACCATGACCATGCGGAAACCGTCCTCAACGACGTCCTCACCGGCCGCCCCGGGCAGGGTGGCCTCGGTGTCCACGTCCGTCGGGGTGACGCTGATGGTGCCGTCGGACCACGTGCCCCAGGAGACGGTGTGCTCGCCGACGGTCGCCGGGTCGTCGAAGCCGCCGGTCCCGTCGGTCACGGGCCGGCCTGCCGAGTCGGTGACCTCGCCGGGCTCTCGCTCCGGATCGGTCTCCTGCTCCGACGGGGTGGCCCCGGGAGGCTGGGCAGGTGCCGGCTCCCCGGTGTCGAGCAGTCGCACGGCGCCGCCGACGACCAGGCCGACGGCGGCGAGCATGCCGACCACCTGCAGGGCCACGATCGCGACGATCGCCCAGGGCGGGATGCCGCCCTCCGGGCGGGCAGGGCCGCGGTGGGATGGGTCCCGGCTGCCCGGGCCGCGGAGAGCTGGTTCTCCGCGGGCTGAGTCCCCGAGAGCCGCCCCGGGCGGCCCGCCGTCCCCGAAGGCGCTGAGCCTCTCGGGACCTGAGGGGTGGCCGTCGGCGCCGTAGTCCGGCAACCCGAGCGGTTCGTCGTCGGCGAGTGGTTCCGTATCGGACGGGACCGGGGAGGGGTCCCGGTCCGCGCCGGTCGGAGGCGGCCACTGCTGTGCCATGACTCGAGCATAGGCGCCTCGGGCCCGCGACACTCCGGGTGCGCTCGGGCGGCATGCTCAGACGGGAAGCGTCCCTGCAGGACACCGCTGAGGGGCGGGCACGAATGGAGCACATGGCATGCTGGAACTCGACCCGTGTGGAGAGGTGGGGGAACGTGGTGAGCCGACGAACTGTGCTGGGGTCCATCACGGGCCTGTCAGCGCTGCTGCTGGCTGCCTGCGGCCAGACGGACGACGGCGTCACTGACCAGCTCATCGCCGCCATCTCGGAGATCCCCGATGTCGATACGGTCGAACTCGAGATTCGTCGCGGTGCCGAGTTCGGCGTCGGTCTCTCGGGGACGGTGCACATATCCCCGGGAACGGGTGGACCGGTCGATGTCTTCGATGAGGCAGTGGGCGCGATCGCCCGCGTGGCTGCTCGGGAGAACGGGTACGACCACTTGGACGTCTCGTCGTTCACCGGTCGGGACGGTGGCGAAGAGATCACGGTCTTCGACCTGGACCACGAGCTGGTACCGGACTCGCGAGTGCGCATCGAGCTGCTGTACGAACGATACGGCCTCGCCTGACAGCGGTGATGACGCGCAGCGCCCCGAAAGTCCCGGCGAGATCGTCTGGACTCCGGGCCGTTGCCGGCTCCATGAACCAGACCGTGCGCCCAAGGGCGACACGGAGCGAGACTGTTCTGCCGACCCCTCCCGAATCAGTGCTCGCCGCGCCCGACGGTGACCACATGAGACTCGGCGACGTAGGTGCCGTCACCGATGTACGAGCCCGAGATGTCTTCCTGCAGCCCTGAGAGCACCGGGTCCGCACCCGTGGCGGCCTGCACACTTCCGTAGTAGCCGTACGCAGGATCGTTCGGGTCGTAGGAGTCATGATTGCCGAACAATGGTTCGGTGCCATCGCTCACACGCCCGGGGCTGCCCTCGAGAACGACCTCGTGCACATTCGGTGCCTGCAGACTGCCGCCACCGACTTGAGCCCCCTGCAGATCGGATTGCGCGATCGGGTCACCGGTGTACTGCACGTCGGTGGGGACGGGCACCTCGACCGGCTGACCGATAGGACCGCCGACAGCGACCGGCACCTCGCCGACGCCGTGCGGATCCAGCCCCACCGGTCCGTGCGCCACGTTGACCACCTCGGTCGACCCCTGAGCCGGGACGACCGTCTGGACAGGCGAACCCACCGAGAAGCTATGGGTCACGTTGTATGTCCCGGACTCACCGGAGGAGCTGTTGAAAGTGGGATCGGCTGCCAGATGGGAGGCCACGATCCCTCCCTGGGAATGCCCGACGAACATGACATTCGACCCGTCCGGGACCCCAGCCTCCTCCATCGCCGCACGGACGTCGTCCATCGCCGCCGGATGCTGGCCGGCGACCAAGCGCAGATTCGACCCCCAGTCCCGAGAGTTCCCCTGGCCCCCATATGCCTCCGGCACCTCGCCGAGCCCGGCCCCCTCCGTCGGCGGGACCTGCACGATGTACGAGGGATCTCCACCATCTGCGCTGCGGACCTCCTGGATGCCGATCTGACCGGACTCGAGGGCGCCGCCGTCATGGGACATCCTCAGAGCGTCGTTCCCGATCACCAGGTCGCCCAGATCCTGCGGACTCGCCACCGGTTCCGTGCTCGTCTCGACACCTTCCACGATGCCGCCCGGGCGGTCATCGAGAAATGCCGTGTCGTTCCCGGTGACGGCCTCGTACGCACCCACACCGGCAGAGCCCGTGGTGACCAGGCCCGCCGAGACCAGTTCGGCGTAGGTCGGAACCCGCTCGCCGATTGCCCAGTCCTCGAGGATCCCGCCGGCGTGGTTCGCATCCCGCTGGAACTGCGCGATCCCGTCGGTGTTCACGCCGAGCCCGCCGAGCCCCGTCTCCAGGAGGTCTATCCCGCCGTCGACGCCCCAGCCGATCGCGTCGGAGACGAGCCCTGCGACATCGGACAGCGCCCCTTCGGCGGCGCCCTCGAGCCAGCCCGGGAGCCAGGAGCTGTCGTCCTCCAGATACCCATGGGCCATGTCCGCCGCCACGGCGTCGGGGATCGACCCGGGAGTCTCGGCCGGGCCGGATTCGGTGCCGTCGCGATCGGAGACCACGTCCTGCTCGTCGGCCTCCCCGAGCGCCCGGTCCCCCAGGGTGGTCAGGTCGTCGCACAGGGTGGAGAGGTGGGTGGCGGCCAGATCGTCCCATCGACCGCGGAAGTCCTCGGCGTCGGGCCCTTCCCAGGCCGTGCTCCGGATGACGGCGTCCAGCCGCTCCCGCAATCCTTGCACGTCGCCGGAGACGTGGCGCAGCCGGTCGGCATGGGAGCGGACCTGTTCGGTGTCCATGCCGTAGAACGCGGTCATCGCGCGCCTCCTCGCGCCGCGCACGCAGCCTCGAACCGCAGGCCTTCCTCGAGCACCGGGAGCGCTGTGCCCAGCACATCTCCCGGGGCCACGGGAAGGATGGCGCCGATGGAGGTCTCGGCGGCGTCCATGCGGTAGAGGTCGCGGTCGCCGCGAACCCAGAGCCGGGACCAGGACACCGGCGCTTCGGTGACGCGGCCGCCAGGGTCGTGCAGGGTGAGGGAGACCGATACGCGCGGGCCGCTGGTGGTGAGGGCGTCGCGCAGCCGGTCATCCAGGTCGGGCACGGAGGCGACGGCGTCCTGCGGGGACTCGCCGCGGGCCAGTGCGTCTCGGAGGAGTTCGATCTGGGCGGGGGTGGGCCGCAGCGCGTGCTCGGTCCGTTCGACGGTGAGCCGAGGGGCTTCCGGGTCGACGCCGGCGGCGTCGAGCAGTTCGGTGATCAGGCGAGGCACCTGGTCGATCGGGACCGTCGACCACTGGGAGGCGCCGCCGTCGATGGAGGCCTCCACGGTGGCGCCGGCCGGGTCGAGCGCGACCCGTGCCCGACGGGTCGATTCCTCGTGCGTCACCGCCACGACCAGGAGAGCCCGGGCTGTGAACTGGTGCCGGACGAGCTCGTCGGAGCCGTCGGCGGGTGCCGGCTCGCCGGTCGGAGCCAGCCCGGGGACCAGTGCACGGTAGACCGGGTTCCAGTCCCGCGCCGGGGTGGTGGTCTCGGCCGCCCAGTGGGCCGCTCGATCGACGGTCGCGGTCAGTGTCGCCATCGGTGTGCTCCTCGAGCAGAGGGCGGTTCGGTGCCCCGAACCCCTGTGCTTCGGTGGCCGGAACCCCTGTGCTGCTGCGAGCGTACGAGCCGGGGGCCCGCCCGGCCATGGGTAGTTCTCCCCACCGCCCGGCAACCGGAACCGCGCGGTCGCCGGAACAGCGCTCCCCCGAAAAGATCGGCGACCCCTTGAATCGCACAACCACACGGTTGTACGTTTACGGTGTGCATCAGATCGACGACGACCACGCCGATGCGTGGTTCCACGCGCTGTCGGACCGCACCCGCCGGGACATCCTGCGGCGGGTGCTCGACGGCGAGCAGTCGGTCTCGGCCCTGGCCCGGAACTACCCCATGAGCCTGACGGCGGTGCAGAAGCACGTCGTCGTGCTCGAGCGGGCCGGGCTCATCACACGGCGTCGCAGCGGCCGGGAGACCCTCGCTCGCGGTGACGCCGACAGCGTGCGCTCGGCCGCGCGGCTCCTCGCCGACCTGGAGGCCGCCCGCCGGGAGCACATCGCCCGCATCGACGAGCTGCTCGACTCCGCGACCGAGGACGACCCGGCGGCATTCCCCAGCCGGCCGGACTCGCCACCACGCCCGCCGGAAGCTGCGGCTCACCAGCATGACCATGCGCCCCGCCGGTCGGCTTCCCTTCCCCGTCAGCCGGCACACCCGCCCCACCGGAAGGAATGACCATGCCTGTCACCGATATCAGCCACGACCTCGAGGCCATGACACTCACGATCACGGCGGAGTTCGCCGCGCCGGTCCGGCGGATCTGGGACATCTACGCCGATCCGCGCCAGCTCGAGAAGGTCTGGGGACCCGAGGGCTACCCCGCCACCGTCGTCGACCACGACCTCTCCCCCGGCGGCCGGGTCACGTATTACATGACCGGCCCCGACGGGGATCGGTTCTACGGGTACTGGGAGGTGCTCACGGTCGATGAGCCGAACTCGTTCACCTACCGCGACGGCTTCGCGAACGAGGATTTCTCGCCGAATGAGAGCCTCCCGGCCGCCGAGTCCACCACCACGCTGAACGAGCACGACGGGAAGACGCGCGCAATCTACGTGACCACGTACAACTCCCGCGACGAGCTCCAGACGGTGCTCGACATGGGCGTCGAGGAGGGCTCGCGCTCGGCGATCAACCAGATCGACGCCCTGGTGGCCTGACGGGCTGCGCAGATCTCGCGCGGACTCGGCTCCCGCGGGCCGGCCCCGGGACCGCTCGGGGCCGGCTGCCGGCCGGCGCGCCCCCAGGGTGCGGTCGGCTCCCCCGCGCTCAGCCCTGTGCGGCGACCTCGTCGAGGCGACGCAGCCATCCCTGCGTCGCCTCGTCCCCGGCCCAGCTGATCTCGAGGGAGTTGCGCGCCAGGGTCA
Source organism: Brachybacterium sp. SYSU DS0246 (assembly GCF_059391765.1). Taxonomy (NCBI): domain Bacteria; kingdom Bacillati; phylum Actinomycetota; class Actinomycetes; order Micrococcales; family Dermabacteraceae; genus Brachybacterium; species Brachybacterium sp. SYSU DS0246. The sequence goes on from NZ_JBZXYT010000011.1 coordinate 78,109, forward strand.
CGACCTCCTCGCGCGTGAGCTGCTGCGCCTCGGCGAGCGCGAGGATGTTGTCGGCGACGTACCCCCCGAAGTACGAGGGGTCGTCGGAGGCGATGGAGACCTTCAGCCCGCTGCGGAGCAGCTCCGTGATCTCGGCTCCCTTCATCTGCTCGGTGACGAAGGAGTTCGACAACGGGCAGCAGGTGAAGCCGATGCCGCGCTGCTTCGCCTCCGCGACCAGGGCCGGGTCCTCGAGGATGTTCGAACCGTGGTCGATGCGCTCGACGCCGATCTCGTCCATGACGGTGGCGATGTGGCCGCCGGCCCGTGACACGGATCCGCACCGCGCCTACGGTGGAGCCACAGCACCGGAGCACGGATTCGGCGGGAGGTCGACATGCCGACGAGCGAGACGCGTGCCGCCGACGCGCCGTCGTCCCAGGTCGACAGGGGCCGCAGGGTCGCTCCGATCCGCCGTGCGCCCTGGACCATCGATCTGCTCGGGAGCGTGATGGCCGGCGTCGGCCTCTTCGGCTTCTGGGGCGGTGCCGGCGACATCGTCGGGGCGGCTCAGGGACTGGGCATCCTGATGCTGGCGGCCGGGTGCGTCCTCGTCGGGCGCGTTCATGCCAAGCACCACGGACCCCGACCGACCAGGACCTTTCACGGTCGGCGCGCAGTGCTCGGCGCCTGCCTCGCCGTCGCGCCCCTGGCGCTCTTCGTGACGTTGCCGGCGAGCACCCCGTCGTCCGCCATCGCGATCCTGGCGGTGGTGTTCGGCGGCATGTTCTACGCCGTCGTCCGTCTCGAGGACGAGGAGGCCGCGCGCCGGCCGGCGTCGCCGCGAAAGGCCGGCCCGGTCGCGACGTACCCCGAGGTCACGACCCACGAATCCCCTGACGGCGCCGACGATCGCCGACGCTGAGGACGGGTACCTCACAGCGCCCCTCGTGGCGCCGGGGCTGCTCAACGCATCGGAGTAGCGTTGATCCGGGCCCGTCCTCGCTCGCGAGGAGCAGGCCGGATCCGCCGCGCCGGTCGAACGAGGAGCACGCATGACCCTGGAGGACGACTCCGCCGCCGAGCCGATGCACGTCGCCGCGGACCGGCCACGGGCCCGGGCGCAGGACGTCCCCCTCGCCGGTGAGGATCGCAGTGACGGTCGACATGAGGGGCGCGGCGGTGCCACCGGAACAGACTGGAGCGCCCCTGCGGCGGACCACGACGGCGCGGCGGACGCCGTGCTGGACAATCCCGTGTGGTCCTCCCTCACCGGGCGTCACGCGCACCTGGCGATCGGCAACAACCTGGTCAGGAAGTACCCCGACGACGTCTCCCCCTTCGTCGGCGTGAAGGACTGGGAGCACCCGGACGTGTGGGACGCGCTCCTGGAGGTGTTCGGCCATGACGCCGTCGTCAGCATCTCCCACGCCGACCCGCTGCTGCCGACGGGGTGGTCTCCCGTGTTCAGCATCGACGGCGTGCAGCTGACCGAGACCGACCGTCTCGCCGCCCGACCGGACCAGGAGGCTGTCGAGCTCGGTCCCGAGGACGCGTCCGAGATGCTCGCCCTGGTCCAACGCACCGAGCCCGGCCCCTTCCTGCCCCGCACCCCTGAGCTCGGTCGCTACGTGGGGATCCGTCGCGACGGCGAGCTGATCGCGATGGCCGGCGAGCGCCTGCAGCCCGAGGGATGGACCGAGATCAGCGCCGTCGCGGTCGACCCCGCCCACCGGCGCCAGGGCCTCGCCTCCCGTCTCGTGCTCGATGTCGCCTTCCACATCCAGCAGCGGGGCAGGCGGGCCTTCCTCCACGCGGCGGCCGCCAACACCGGCGCGATCGCCGCCTACGAGAGGCTCGGCTTCGCCCTGCGTCGCCGGCTCACCTTCGGCGCCGCCCGCACACCCTGAGGGTCCAAACCGGCGGGAACCGGCTCAGGATCCCGACTGCACCTCGCGGCGGCGGAACCCGACCAGGGCGAGCAGGTAGAGGATGGCCACGACCGCGGTCACCCCGAGCGCTCCCCCGGCCTCGAAGTCCTCCACGAACGGTTCCGAGACCCAGTGGAACGGGGAGATGCCGAGCAGGGCGTCGGGGAAATCGAAGATGGCGCCGAACATCTGGGCGACCAGCACGAAGGCCAGCAGCAGCCAGGTCAGGCCGGCCGCCCGCGGCACCCACGCGTACAGCGCCGCGGACAGCGCCGCGAACAGCACGATCGGTGGGGCGTAGGAGGCGAAGGCCGCGAGATAGGCGGGAAGCTCCGGTTCGCCGACCCCCACGAGGATCGCCCCGATCCACATCGCCACCACGGACAGCGCGAACAGTGCGGCCGCACCGATGCCGGAGACCAGCAGCTGCGCTCCGAGCCAGCGCCACCGGGAGACGGGCCCGGCCAGGACGATCTCGAGCCGCCCGGCGGTCTCCTCGCTCCGGCAGTACTGGTGGGTGGTCACGATCGCGACGGCCACCACGCACAGGGCCACGAACAGCAGCATCACGGAGAGGAAGGACTCCGTGAAGGCGGCGGGGTCCGTGCCGAACAGCGCCCCTAGAGCGGGATTATCCGCGACGAGCTCGGAGGCGAGGTCGTTCATCGTGCTCAGCATGGTGCCGGTGGCGAACCACATCAGGGCCATGCCCAGCCCGCACCACAGCAGGGTCGCGCGCTGCTGACGCCAGGCCATCGCTATCGGCGTGCTCAGGCTCGCCAGTGCGTGCGCTCGCCCGGCGCGGTCGGCCGTGAGCCCCTGGCCGAAGTCCCGGCGTCGGGCGAGGGACGCGGCAAGAACCAGCAGCACCGCGGTCGCGGCGATCGACAGCAGCGCCGGCCACCAGCGCAGGTCGACGAAGGCCCGCATCTGCTGGGCCCAGGCCACCGGGGAGAACCACGACAGCGCGGAGCCCTCCAGCTCGATCATGTCGCCGGCGGCACGGATCACGAAGGCCACGGCGAACACCGCCAGGCCGAGCCCGGTCGCGCCGCGGGCCGAAGTGGTGATCTGGCAGGTCACCAGCGCCACGGCCCCGAACACCAGGGCGGACAGCGCACTGCCGCCCATCATCCCGAGGCCGTCGACGAGGGAGGGGTCCTCCCCGGCCAGGGACGCCAGCGCTCCGATCGCGGCGATGACCATGAGGTGCAGGACCAGGGTCAGCAGCGCCGCGGCGACGGGCGCCAGGGGGCCGACGGCGCTGGCGCGCACCAGCTCGGCGCGGGCGCTCTCCTCCTCGGCGCGGGTATGACGGACGACGTGGAGGATCGCCATGATCGACAGCGCCAGCACGGTCCAGGTGGTGCCCTCGTTGGCGACGGCGACCATCGGGGCGTAGTCGTCCAGGCCGTAGCCGGGTCCGCCCATCACGATGCCCGAGGGCGTGCGCATCACCTCGGCGCGGGCGGCGAGTGCGGAGTCGTCGAAGATCGAGCTCAGCGCCACCGAGAAGTAGGCGATGAAGGCCGCCATCGACAGCACCCACGCGCTCATCCGCACCCGGTCGCGGCGCAGGATGTGACGGGTGATGGCCACGGTGCCGGTCAGCGGGGATCCGCCCCGGCTCCGATCGTCCGGAGCGGGGGCCCGGTGCGTGGGTGCGGTGGACGTGGTCATCGGACCGGCTCGCTCTCGGGCGCGATCCCGCTCTCGGCGAGGTCGTCGCCGTAGTGGCGCATGAACAGGTCCTCGAGCGAGGGCGGCGTCGCGGTCAGGGAGGCCACCTGCTGAGTGGTCAGCGCGTCCAGCACGGCGGCGATCGACGTGTCGTCGACGTCGGCCGTCAGGCGAGTGCCGTCCTTGACGGTGACTGTCTCGGGATCATGGACCCCGTCGAGGCCGGTGACCGCCTCGGCGAGCCCGCGGAGGACAGCGGTGACGCGGGTGCGGGTGAGGTGGCGCAGGTCCTCGAGGGTGCCGGATTCGACGGCCTTGCCGGCACGGATGATGGTGACGGTGTCGCAGAGCTTCTCGACCTCGCTGAGGATGTGACTGCTCAGCAGCACCGCCCGCCCCTGGGCCTTGAGCTCGCGCACCTCCTCGGTGAAGACCGCTTCCATCAGCGGGTCCAGTCCCGCCGTCGGCTCGTCGAAGATGAGCAGCTCGGCGTCGCTGGCGAAGGCGGCCACCAGCGCGACCTTCTGCCGGTTGCCCTTGGAGTAGGTGCGGGCCTTCTTGCGGGGGTCGAGCTCGAAGCGCTCGAGGAGGTCGGCTCGGCGGCGGGGGTCGGGCTTTCCCCGCAGGCGGGAGAGGTAGTCGATCGCCTCGCCGCCGGTGAGGTTGGGCCACAGCGCGACGTCACCGGGGACGTAGGCGAGGCGGCGGTGGAGGGCGACGGCGTCGGCCCAGGGGTCGCCGCCGAACAGGCGGACGCTGCCGGCGTCGGCCCGCAGCAGTCCCAGCAGCACGCGGATGGTGGTCGACTTGCCGGCGCCGTTGGGGCCGAGGAAGCCGCGCACCTCGCCCTCGCCGACGCTGAGGTCGAGGCCGTCCAGCGCGGTGAAGGAGCCGAATTTTTTGGTCAGGTTCTGGATGTCGATGGGGTTCATGGCATGAGTCCTCTGCGGTCTCGGATGATCAGGCCGGATCCGGCGGGTCCGGCGACGTGGCGTCCTCGGCGGACGCCTCCGTGCCGGACGGCGGGTCGGAGAGGTAGAGCAGGTACTCCTGCAGCACGGTCCCGGAGGTGAAGAACCCGTCGGTGTACAGCTCGAGGCTCGGCAGCGCGGTCTCGACCTGGAGCCGCCGCAGCATGCCGGCAAGGTCGTGACGCTCGGCCGGATCGGCCAGGAGCATGGAGACCAGCAGCGAGCCGAGACCGGCCTGGACCATGAAGCGGGCGCGGGCGCGCTCGTCGCGGCTGGGCTTGGCGACCCCGTCGGCGACCGCCTCGGCGACATAGGACTCGGCGTCCTCGATCATGTGGTCGACGAAGATCCGGCCGAAGTCCCCGCCGTCGAGCAGCGAGTGCATCATGTATCCGATCAGGACGGCCTGGTCCTCCTGAGCGGGCAGGGCTGACATCAGGGTGCCGCGCCGGGTGGCGCGGATGTTCTCCGTCTTCACCTCCCGGATCCACTCCAGGACGAATTCGTCGCAGGCCTCGCGCAGTCCGTTCTTGGATCCGAAGCGCTTCATGAGCAGGGCGGCGCTGACGCCGGCGTCCGCGGCGATCGTGCGCAGCGTGGCGCCGAAGCCGTCGTGGGCGAACCGCTCGATCGCGGCACGGACGACGGGATCCGCTGTCGGCAGCATCGCGATCCCCTTCCGGTCCATCCTGCGGCGTGAACAGCTGTTCACCGTGGCGCTGTCAGCGTAAACGGCCGTTCACCCCGGACGCAAGAGTATTCTCACTCCGGCCCGCACGCGCCGTGTTTTCGGACCGCCCGCCTCCGTGGCGCCCAGGGGAGACGCGCACGTGCACCCGGACCGATCGATCCGGTGCGACATGGCATCCGGCGTCGAGGAGGGCGATACTCCGGAGATATGCGGTCCATTCGTTCCTCTCGTCCCGCCGTGGGCTGCGACTCCGTGGCCGGCGTCGCCGTGGCCCTCGCGGCCGGGTGCTATGCGGCCAATGTCGCCCTCGGCCTGTCGGTGGCGTCCCGGCTGGTCGACACCTCGAACGCCCGGTGGATCCACCACGGCCTGTTCATCGCCACCGCGACCAGCACCGGGGTCGCGCTCGCGCTCTCCGGCATCCGGGGCGAGGCGTCGGCGCTCCCCCTGGCGGCGACGGCGGTCCCCCTGGGGCTGCTGCAGCGGCACGGGTCCCGGCCACTGGCCCGGCATACCCGCACGGCTATGCTCGCAGCGCCCGGCTACGTCATCGCTCTCGTCCTGGCCCGGAGGTGACCATGGAATTCCTCGACGCCGTCTTCTCCCGCCGCACCACCAACGGCCCGCTGCGCCCGGACCCCGTCAGCCCCGAGCACCAGCAGCTGCTGATCCGGGCCGCCGCGGCCGCGCCCTCCCAGTTCAACAGCCAGCCGTGGCGGTTCGTGCTGATCGAGGACCCCGGCACGATCGCAGAGGTGGCCCGGATCAGCGGGGAGAGCATGACGCAGGTGATGAGCGAGGGCACGTTCTTCCACCGCTATCGCAGGTACTTTCGGTTCAGCCAGAAGGAGATGGACCAGACCCGCAGCGGGATGCTGTTCGACCGTCTGCCCGCGCTGCTGCGGCCGTTCACCGGGCAGGTCTTCACCGATTCGGGCCAGAAGCTGATGAACCGCCTGCGGGTTCCGCAGAAGCTGGGCGAGGACAACCGGAAGCTGGTGGCCGGATCACCGCTGCTGGTGGGTGTGATGCTGGAGCGCCAGGAGTACCGTCCCGAGCAGCTCTCGGGGTTCTACTCGGTCTTCAGCATGGGCGCGGCGATGGAGAACCTGTGGCTGACCACGACGCAGCTGGGCATGGGTATCCAGTTCGTCTCCTTCCCCATGGAGGTGCCGGAGAACTGGCAGCGGATCGTGGAGATGCTGCGGGTTCCCGATGATCTCGAACTGATGGCCGTCTACCGGCTCGGCTACCTGCCCGAGAGGCAGCACCGGCCGGCGATCGACTGGTCCAGCCGGGAGCGGAAGCTGCCCTCCCAGTTCGTCTTCCGCGAGACCTGCGAGAGACCGCAGACGGGCTGGGACGAGGACTCGCGGCCGGGGGTGTGAGGCCGGCGGGCTCGGCCGGGGATGTGAGCGATGTGAGCGTGCGGAGCGACCGCGTCACGGATGGCCCGGGCTGCGGCCTCCTGGCCTCACACGAATGCGCTGGTCCCCGTCACGCTCCGGCCGACGATGAGGGACTGCATGGTGTCGGTGCCCTCGTAGGTGTGCAGTGCTTCGATGTCGGCCTTGTGCCTCGCCACGCGGTTCTCCAGCAGGATCCCGGAGCCGCCGAGGAGGTCCCGGGCATCCGCGGCGATCTCCCGGGCGGCACGGGTGTTGTGCACCTTGGCCAGCGATGCCTGCTCGGGGCGCACGGCTCCGGCGGATTCGAGGTCAGCCAGCCGGGTGCAGTACAGCTGCATCGACGTCAGCGTCGCCAGCATGGTCGACAGGCGCACCTGGATGTGCTGGGACTTCGCGAGCGGGCGCCCGAACTGGATGCGGGTGCGCGCATGCTCGAGGGCGGACTCGTAGCAGGCAGTCGCGTGCCCGAGCGCGCCCCAGGCCACGCCGGCGCGGGTCGCGAACAGCACTGTCGAGGTGTCCTTGAACGAGCGCGCACCCGGCAGGCGCGCCTCCAGCGGAACTCGCACCCCGTCGAGGGTGATGTGGGCCTGGTGGATGGCGCGCAGGGCGACCTTGCCGCGGATCAACTCGGCCTCGTAGCCGGGCAGGTGCTGCTCGACGAGGAAGCCGCTGACCTGGCCGTGGAGTGCGTCGTCGGCCGGGTCGTCGATGCGTGCCCACACCACGGTGAGGTGGCCACCGGCACCGTTGCCGATCCAGCGCTTCTCGCCGGTGAGCACCCATTGGTCGCCGTCCCGTCGTGCCACGGTCTCCAGCGAGACGGAGTCGGAGCCGTGGTCGGGCTCGGTCAGGGCGAAGCCGGCGTACTCGCGACCGGTGACGATCGGTTCGACCCAGCGCTGCTTCTGCTCGTCGGACCCGAGCAGCACGATCGAGCGCAGCGCGAGCCCGCCCTGGACGCCGACCATGGTGCCCAGCGAGCCGTCGATGCGGGAGAGCTCCATGTTGACCAGGCCGGTGGCGAGCGGGGAGAGCTTCCGGTGGCCGGGGACATCGAGGCCGTCGGTCAGGAGGTCGAGTTCGCCGAGGCGGCCGATCAGCTCGACGGGGTACTCGCCGCGATCCCACCAGTCGTTGATCCGCGGCAGCACGTCGGCGGCGAGGGAGCGCGCGGTGCGCCACGCCTCGAGGTCCTCCCCTGCCACGTCCTGGAACAGGCCGAAGTGATCGGCCTGGAGGGGCAGCAGCTCGGCGGGTTCGGCCGCGTCGGCATCGGGCGCGGAGATCACGGCGTGATCGGTGGCGACGGAGTCGGAGGTCGGCTGGTCGGCCTCGGCGCCGAGGTCGCCGCCGAGGGAGATGGGGCGGTCGGCCGGGGGTCGTGCGTCCCACGGGGACGGGTCCGTGCCCGGTGGCGGGAGCGGCGCCGGGACGGGGTCGGGGTTCGGACCGGGCCCCGGGTCCGGCATCGGTCCGGGATCGGGCGTGGAGTTGCTGGTCATCAGGACATCCTCTCGATGATGAGGGCCATTCCCTGGCCGCCGCCGACGCACAGGGTGGCCAGGCCGAACTGTCCGTCGCGCTCGCGCAGACCGTTCAGCACAGTGGTGGTCATGCGCGCCCCGGTGGAGCCCCAGGGGTGGCCCAGGGCGATCGCGCCGCCGTGGACGTTGAGCCTGTCGTGGTCGATCCCGAGATCCTCGGCCGACGGGATGACCTGCGCGGCGAAGGCCTCGTTCAGCTCGACCAGGTCGATGTCGCCGATGCTCATCCCGGCGTGGGCGAGGGCGCGGCGTGTGGAGTCCACCGGTCCCAGGCCCATGATCTCGGGACTGAGGCCGGAGACGCCCGTGGCCACGATCCGGGCGAGCGGGGTCAGTCCGAGCTCGCGGGCGTAGTCCTCGGACATCACCACCAGCGCGGCGGCGCCGTCGGAGAGGGGGCAGCAGTTGCCGGCGGTGACGGTGCCGCCGGGCCGGAACACCGGGTCGAGGCCGGCGACCTTCTCGAGCGTGGTGCCGGGGCGCGGGGAGTCGTCGGCCTCGACCGTGCTGCCGTCGGGCAGCGTGACCGGGGTGATGTCGCGGGCGAAGAAGCCGGAGGCGATGGCGGCCTCGGCGCGCTGCTGGGAGCGGACGCCGTACTCGTCCTGGGCCTGGCGGGAGATGCCGCGCAGCTCGGCGACGTTCTCGGCGGTTTGGCCCATGAGGATGTAGGGGTCCGGCAGCTCTCCGTCCTCCCGCGGGTCGTGCCACGGGGCGGGGATCTCGCGGGCGGCTCGCTTCTCGGTGCGCTCCCAGGCGGGCTGGAACATCGGATCGCGCACGTCGTCCTCGACCAGCTTGCCGGTGCCGAAGGACAGCGATTCGACGCCTGCGGAGATCACGGCGCGCGCCTCCCCGGCGCGGATGGCGTGGAAGGCGGTGCGGGTGGTCTCGATCGAGGAGGCGCAGAAACGGCTCACCGTCGCACCGGGCACCGCATCCAGTCCGAGGCGGGTGGCGACCACGCGGGCGAGATTGCCGCCCTGGTAGCCCTCCGGGATGGCGCAGCCCAGCTGCAGGTCGTCGATGGTCGTCGGGTCCAGGTCCGGTACCTGGTCGAGGGCCGCTCGGACCATCTGGGATGCGAGCTCGTCCGGGCGGACGTCCTGCAGCGACCCCTTGCGGGCGCGCCCGATCGGTGAGCGGGCGGCGGCGACGATGACGGCCTCGGGCACGTGGTTCTCCTTCGACGACGGTGTCTGCGGGCGGTGCGGACGACGGCGCTGATCGAGGGGATCCGGTCGCGTCCGGCTGTTCCTGATACTACGGGTTGCAGTTACTTGGTGGGAAGTCCGGGCGGACGCCGCCGCACCATGCGGTCGGACCCTTGCCCTCGCCCCGGGATTCCGACAACAGTGGGATACGACACACCCCCAGCCCGCGGTGTGCTCGCAGGGCGTGCCCGCCACGGCCGTCCGGGGTGCGCCCGGGACCGCTCGTGAAGGAGGCCAGCAGCCATGACCGAACATCGCCCGCCGGCAGGAGACCCGTCGCAGGCCGCGCTGACGGATCGTCAGGGCCACCCCGTCTACGACAACCAGAACATGCGCACCGTGGGCGCGCGCGGTCCGGCGACCATGGAGAACTACCAGTTCCTCGAGAAGATGAGCCACTTCGATCGCGAGCGCGTGCCGGAGCGGGTCGTCCACGCCCGCGGCGCCACCGCGTACGGCTACTTCGAGTCCTACGGGAGGTGGGGCGAGGAGCCGATCTCGAACTTCACCCGCGCGAAGGTGTTCCAGGGCGAGGGCAAGCGCACCGACCTGGCCATCCGCTTCTCCACCGTCGCCGGCGGGCGCGACTCCTCGGAGCTGGCCCGGGATCCGCGCGGATTCGCGATCAAGTTCTACACCGAGGACGGCAACTGGGACCTCGTCGGCAACAACCTCGGCGTCTTCTTCATCCGCGATGCGATCAAGTTCCCCGATTTCATCCACACCCAGAAGCCGGACCCGGTCACCAACCAGGCGTCGGTCCCCAACCGTGCCTTCGACTTCTTCAGCCAGTCGCCCGAGTCGCTGCACATGGTCACGGTGCTGTTCAGTCCGCGCGGCATCCCGGCGAGCTACCGCACGCAGCAGGGCTTCGGCGTGAACACCTACAAGTGGATCAACGCCGACGGGCAGACGGTGCTGGTGAAGTACCACTGGATCCCCACGCTCGGCGTCTCCTCGCTGACGGCCGAGGACGCCAGCAAGATCCAGGCCCAGGAGCTCGGGTACCACACCAAGGACCTGTACGACGCGATCGAGCGCGGCGACTACCCCGAGTGGGAGCTGCGGGTGCAGATGATGTCCGACGACGAGCACCCCGAGCTCGACTTCGACCCGCTGGATGACACCAAGGTCTGGCCGGAGGAGCTGTTCGAGCCCAAACCCGTCGGCCGCATGGTGCTCAACCGCGTCCCCGACAACTTCTTCGCCGAGAGCGAGCAGATCTCCTTCGGCACCGGCGTGCTGGTGGACGGCCTGGACTTCTCCGACGACAAGATGCTGATCGGCCGGACGTTCTCCTATTCCGACACCCAGCGCCACCGGGTGGGGCCGAACTACCTGCAGCTGCCGGTGAACCAGCCGAAGGTGCGGGTCGCGACCAATCAGCGCGACGGCCAGATGACATACCACGTGGACACCGATCCGGTGCAGAACACGAGCGTCAACTACGAGCCCTCGGTGACCGGTGGCCTGCGGGAGACGGAGCGGAGCCCGGGGTACCACGCCAGCGTCGGCCCGGAGGTCTCCGGGCGCCTGACGCGCTCTCCGATCCCGCGCACCAACGACTACAAGCAGGCCGGCGAGCGGTTCCATCTGCAGGAGGACTGGGAGAAGGAGGACCTGATCGCCAACCTGGTGGGCGCACTCTTTCAGTGCGACCGCCACATCCAGGAGCGGATGGTCTGGCACTTCTACCTGGCCGACGACGAGTACGGTCGCCGGGTGGGCGATGGCCTGGGCATCACCGTGGACGACGTCAAGGATCTCGAGCCGCTGGTGACCCAGACCCTCACCGACGAGGAGCAGGAGCGGCTGCGCAACCTCGGCCACAACGGGCCGCGCGACGTCGAGGGGCTGACCATGACCCACTGCGTGCCCAACAAGCGCATGGAGGTCGATGAGTCGACCATGATGATGTGAGGCTGCAGGGGGCCTGTCGCGATGAGGCCCGACGTGTCGAGGCCCGACGCGACGGGCCGGCGCGACGGGCCGTCGTGATGGGCCAACGCCGTGGGCCGTCGCCATGGGCCATCGTGATGGGCCCGCGTGTCGGGCCGTCGTGGTGGCGCCCCGATGCGAGGCAGACTTCAGGTATGCCCACCGCGCCGGCCCCGGACCCCCGCTTCTCGATCGATATTCCACGCCCGCAGGACGCCCCGGCTCTCGCGCGGGTGCATGTCCGCGGCTGGCAGGTCGCCTACGGGCACCTGCTGGAGGGCGAGAAGTTCTTCGGCCGGCCGGCCATAGACCGCCGCACCGCGCAGTGGCGGACGTGGCTCACCCCGGGCACGCCCGCCCACGCGCAGGGCATCTACCGGGTCGGGCGCGACGGCGCGGGCCTGCCCGTGGGCCTCGCGGCGAGCTGGCCCTCTCGGGATCCGGAGCCGGTCCGCGAGCGCGAGCTCTCGCTGCTGTACATCGAGCAGGCCTGGTTCGGCAGCGGGCTGGGTCGAGCCCTGGCCGAGTCCGTCATCGGCGAGGGGCCGGCGAGCGTCTGGGTCGCCGAGGACAATCCTCGCGCCCGCCGGTTCTACGAGAAGCTCGGCTTCGCCGCCGACGGGGCCGCCCACGTCGAGGAGCACCTGGGGAACCTGAGGGACATCCGCATGGTGCGGTGAGGGACTGGCCCGTGGTGACGGCCGAGGCGGCGGGGCCCGCTGCGCCGGTCACCGCAGGGCCGGGGCCTCTGACCACAGGTGGGTCCCGGTGCACTGGCCCGGGGCGTGGTCGACTACTGGCGGCTCAGCGGGTGCCGTGGCTATATGCGCATCCGCTCCCGCTATGTCGCAAGTAGTCGTCGCCGCCCCTCAGGACGCGTCGTACTCCACGCTCACGTGGTGGACCTGGCCTCCCCAGCCGTCCTCGGGGAACGCGTCGGAGACCCGCAGGTAGACGTCCTTGTCCTCGCCCTCGAGGTACGGGGTGAGGTCGAGGGTGTGCTCGGCCCGGTTGGAGGCGTCCCGGATCTGCTCGTCCTCGCTCAGCGCACGCGTCCAGTTTTCGCCGTCCGGGCCCAGGTCGACCAGGTACTGGTTGCTGATCGTCAGCGTGAGCTGGGCCGACGTGGTGCTCGCGGGGAACGGGAAGCGATAGATGAAGTAGCTGTCCCCGTCGGCGAACCGGCCGGGTTCGATCGTCACGCCGGAACCGCCGGCATCCCACAGCCACGGCGCGTCGTCGATGGTGCCGGCCTCGAAATCGATGGTGCGGGCCACCACGATGCCGGTCCGGGCGGTGAACTCGAGCCCGGCGGGGGCCGTGGCGGTCACGGAGACCGTGTGGCTGCCGTCGGGAGCGCCCGACGGGACGTTCACGGTCACGGGGACCACGGCGCTCACCGGGTGCCCGTCCCGCGCGCTCTTCGGCACGTCCAGCGTGACCCGCTCGTCGGTCTCCAGCTCCCAGCCGTCCGGCCCCTGCGCCTCCAGGCGCACGTGCACCCGCCGTGCGTGCGCTGAGGTGATCGCGACGTTGAGGTCGAGCTGGATCTGCGTGGGCTCGCCGTCGGGCATCACCACAGGAGCCTGGGCGAGGGAGGCGGACAGCGACCGGTCCACGCCGTCCTCGGGGAGGTCGGCGATCAGGGCGCTGAGGGCACTGGCCTGGGTGCGCCAGTCGAAGACGTTCGGGGACTCCTCGGTGCTGGCCCCCGCCCAGCGCACACCGAGCTGGTCGGCGATGTTGCGGTCCTGCTCCCAGATCGTGGCGGCCTGGGTGGCGACCACGTCGCGGTACCGGGCATCGCCCGTGGTGTCGGCGAGGTCCATCAGGTAGCGCAGGAAGATGCCCTTGAACTGCTTGTGGTTGTCGTTCGTGATCTCCCCCAGCACGTCGGTCCACTCGGTGAGGATCCCGTCGGTGACCAGAGCGCCTTCGGCGAGCGCCGAGTCCGCGAAGTAGCGGGCCTTCTCCAGCAGGTCCGGGTCGTCGGTGGCGCGCCACAGTTCGAGCGCGGCGCCGATCGCGAGGCCCTGGTTGTAGGTGTAGATGCGGTCGCCGTTGTTCTCGCAGGCGTCGGTCAGGCCGTCATTGAGCAGGCCGTCCTCGTTGATCATGCCGCTGCCGAGGTACCAGTCCCACGCCGCCCGGGAGCGCTCCAGCCACGTGGTATCCCCGGGGATGCGGTTGTGCAGCTCGGCCGTCAGGCGGATCCACTGGCCGTTGGTGACGGCGTTCTTGTAGGTGCGCTCCTCGTTCCACCAGATGCCCCCGCCGCAGGTGCTGGGGTCCCAGAAATCGTTCATGAAGTCGCCGATGGTCACGGCCATGTCGAGGTACTTCTGGTTCCCCGTGAGGTCGTACGTGGTGATCCAGGTCAGCGCCCACCAGCAGGAATCGTCGATGGCGCGGCTGGTGAAGTTCCCGTAGAGCTCGTCGCCGGAGAGCTCGCCGGCAGGGAACGGGCCCTTGTTCCTCTCGAAGGTGTGGTCGAGGTGATCCAGGTAGCGCCGGTCCCCGGTGCGCAGCATGTAGTCGCCGATGGTCTGGAGCGCGACGGCCGAGTTCCACCAGCTCGAGGGGAACCATGCCTTGTGCTGGTCGTAGTCGCGCATCAGCACGTCGGCGGCGACGCGGGCGCGGGCCAGGGCCTCCGAGCTCTCCGTCCGCGGGCCGGCCGGTGGTGCCGCGTGGGCGGCAGAGGCGAGGCCGAGGGCGGGCAGCGAGGCTGCCGTGAGGGTGACGAGGGTGCGGCGTGACATCTTCATCGATGAACTTCCGATCATGGTGCTCGGTCAGGGAACATCCTGCTCGTGCCGTGAGCGTTCACAGACGCCGTACAGCGTGGCACCAGGGCGGTGAGACGTCAATCACGTCGCGCAGCGCCGGGCTGTCTCAGCATCCTGTCTGCGAGTCCTGCGGGTCGCTGCGCACGTGCAGAGGTCGGCCGTCGTCGACGCTGATGACGAGGTTGCCGCTTCCCGTGGCGTCGCCCGGTCCGAAGAACATGACCGTGCCCGTGCGCGACTCGCCGTCGGTGAGGGCCTTGCCGGGCACGAGCAGCGGGTGCGCCAGGATCTCCAGGCCCGGGTCGGCGCCGTGGGCTGCGAACGGCCCTGCCATGCGCTGGACGAGGAGTTCGGAGGCCGGCTCCCAGCTGCCCTCGCCCTCGTAGGCGACGGTCAGCTCGATGATGAAGTACTCCCGGCACTTGGCCGGGCCCTTCCAGCCCGGATCGATGTCGGGAGAATCCGCTGTGACGCTCTCTGCCCGGTTGACGCTGACGCTGACCTCGCCGCCTTCTGCCGTGGCCCACACCAGCGAGTCCTGCCCGATGCGGGCGGGGTCGAACCGGGTGCCGCGGGGAGCGTGGTCGCCGACCACGGTGCCGGGAGGGCGGCTGTCACCCACCGCCGGATCGGCGCGAACGGCGAGCGCCGCGATGACGACACCGCCGGCCAGCAGCAGCGCGAGCACCACGACCGCGGCGACGACGAACGGCCGCCGTCTGCTGCCCGCGTGCGCCATTGAGGGCCCCTCCACGTCATTCGAGTGTTCCGTGACTACGGCAGGCTAGCCTGCCCGGCCGTCATCCGACGTGGGAATGCCAACCGTCGTGCTCGTGGTCGTACGCCGCGGCTCCCACCGGTCCGTCACCGAGGTCCGTCCGTGGGTGGACGGCTCCGCTCCTGCCGGCGGACGCGGGGCCTCCCCGGCCATCACCAGAGTGGAGGCATGAAGAACGCGACCATCGCCACCAGCCGAACCCGTGCCGCCGACCATGAGTTCATCGAGTATCGGCCCCTGCCCGCGGCCTGGGGTGACCTCGAGGCCCTCCGCAGCGTCCGAGCCGCCAAGGCCCGCGCCGGGGAGTTCCGGCCGATCCGGACCGCGCGGCCGCTCGGAGATCCCCGCGGGCCGAAGGCCGCCCATCGGGGCCGGCGACGAACGTCCTAGGATCAGGGGCACGACATAGTAGTCCGCCGCGCGGCCTCAGCGGGCGCCGGCGGCCTCTGAGACGAAGGTCGAGGACATGAACGAAGATCCCGCTGGGCGCCTGGCGGGCGAGCGTCACGACTATCTGGCCGGATCGCTGGCCGATGATGCTCCCTCGGATCCGCTGGCGCTGTTCGACATCTGGATGGACGAGGCCTTCGCCCGGCGCGATGAGCAGGGCGACCTGACCGACCCGTCGGCCGTGGTGCTCTCGACCGTGGCGATGGATGCGATGGGCCGCCCCCGCCCCCGGTCGCGGACCGTGCTGCTGAAGGGACACGACGGCGAGGGGTTCGTGCTGTATACGAACCTGACCTCCCCCAAGGTCACCGAGCTGGACGCGGCGCCGCATGCCGCCCTGCTGCTGCCCTGGTACCCCATGCAGCGACAGGTGCGGATCGAAGGGGCCGTCAGCCACCTCTCCGACGCGGAGTCCGACGCGTACTGGGCGCAGCGTCCGCGAGGCGCGCAGCTCGGCGCGTGGGCGTCCCACCAATCACGGCCCATCGCCTCGCGTGCCGCTCTCGATGCGCAGTACGACGAGGTCGAGGCCCGCTTCGAGGGCCATGAGGTCTCTCGCCCGCCGTTCTGGGGTGGCCTGCGGGTGCTCGCGGAGCGGATGGAGTTCTGGCAGGGGCGGGAGAACCGCTTCCACGACCGGATCGCGTACGACCGCGCGGCCGACGGCGCCTGGCAGCGTCACCGTCTGCAGCCGTGAACGCGCAGCAGAACAGCGCTCGACAGCCCCGGTGGTATCAGCCCAGGTGACGCAGGAATCGCTGGGGCGACTCCAGGAAACTGCGCCACGTGCGCACGAGATCCAGGTCGTCGTAGGTGGCGGCTCGGATGCCCCAGGGGCCCAGTTCGTACAGATCAGCGCCGGGCAGGGCGGCAAGGACCGGTGAGTGCGTGGACAGGATGATCTGCGCTCCGCCGGCGACGAGGTCGCGCAACAGTCCCAGCAGCGCCAGGCATCCGCTGAGGGACAGCGCGGATTCGGGTTCGTCCAGCAGCCAGAGCCCGCCGATACGTGACCGCTCCGAGACGATCTCCAGGAACGATTCGCCGTGGCTGCGCTCGTGCATCACGCCGCCCACACCGATCTCCTCGTAGTAGGTGAACAGAGAATGCATGGTCTCGGCGCGCAGGAAGAACCCCTTCTTGGACGCACCCGCACCGCGCACCAGCTGCAGGTGGTCGGCCAGCGGGGACTCGGTCGCGCGCGTGGAGTGCATGGCTCCGGTGCCGCCGCCTTCGACATTGAGCCCGTAGGCGCCGGCGATCGCCTCGACCACGGTGGACTTGCCGGCGCCGTTGCCCCCGGTCAGCACCGTGATCCGGCCGAACTCCAGTCCCTGGGTCAGCAGCTGTTCCACCGGCGGCAGGGTCGCGGGCCACTCACCCATGTCCGCCGGGGAGAGGGCGTGCATGCGTACTGCACGCAGCGGGAGCACGGGATCGACCATCTCCCCAGCATGCAGGAGCGCGCCGACACCTCGCGCGGCGGAGCGAGCTGACGTCGACGTGCGGTGACGCCCCGGCGACCAGTTATCGAACACCTGTGGACGGCTCGGGTGACGGCCTCCCGAGCCCCCGTCGGCCGCCCTACCGTGGTCTTATGCAGACCGAGATCACTCCCCCACCCACCGGCCTCACCCGCGACGCCGGGTGGGAGCTCGGTGTCCGCCGCACTCTCTCCGCCCCGCTCGAGGACGTCTGGCGCCGGCTGCTGGCCGAGTGGCTGCCGCAGTGGCTGGGCGTCGAGAACGTCCCGCAGATGGTCGGCGCCCCCATGCGTCACGACGGTCAGACCCGCGGCCGGGTGGTGGGCTGCCACGTGGGCCGACGGGTGCGCGTGCGCTGGACGCCGCCGACCCTCGATCACGAGACCGTCTTCCAGGTGACCCTGCTGGAGGCCTCGGGCGGCACCACGGTCGCCATCCATCAGGAGCGCCTGCTGGGCGCGGCCGAACGGCAGGGGCTGCTCGAGCACTGGACGACGATCCTGGACGAGCTCGTCGCGGCCATCGACCGCGAGACCGCCGTCAACCACGACCTGCCGAACTGAGGGCCTCGCCGGCAGCATGCCCCGGCACGGGGCGCCGCCGACGGACCGCGGCCGATCGGCAACCGGGTCCGTGGTGCGCCGCGGGCTCAGCCGTCCTCGGGCTCGTGGGTCAGTTCCCCTTCGCCCGCGGGGATCGACGCGTGCTCGCGGAGCGTCTCGATCCGGGCGACGTCGATGTCGACGCCGCCCTCGATGCCGGAGACCTCGCCGTCGAAGCGCAGCTGCCACACGGACCAGTCCGCCCGGTCTGGTCTGCCGGTCTCCGAGAACAGCCAGTCGGGCCGCGAATCCGTCACCGGCAGTCCGTAGTGCTCACGCCACTCGGAGGAGGAGTAGATGACCAGACGACGACCCCACTCCTCCTCGACGGCGGCGGTGAAGGCGTCGATCTCGGCCTGCGCGTCGGCCGCCTCGGGCCGCTGCTGGCAGGCGCCGTCGAACTCGAGGTCGAGCGCGGGCGGCAGCGCACTGTCATCCGGTGGTGCGGCGGCCAGGAAGTCCGCGGCCTGGTCGGCCCCCGGTGAGCACAGCGTGAAGTAGTGGTACGCGCCGGGGGTGATTCCTGCGGCACGGGCTCCGTCCCAGTTCTCGGCGAACCGGGAGTCCGTGAAGCCGGTGCCCTCGGTGGCCTTGATGTAGGCGAATCCGTACCCGTCGGCGGCGACCTGGCTCCAGTCGATCTCCCGCTGATGTGCGGAGACGTCCAGGCCCATGATCTCGTCCTCGGCGAGCTCGACCCCGTCGGGCAGCTGGGCACGCGCCGGCGCGTCGGGCGGGGTCACGGGTGCGGTCATAGCGGCGTCGTCGGCCTGGAAGGGTTCCGGTTCGGTGGCTGCTCCGCCCCCTCCGCGCAGAGCGCCGATGAGGACGGCGGTGCACCCGCCGAGGACGAGCACCAGGCACAGCACCAGCCCGCCCGCGACGAGCTGGCGACGTCGGACCTGCTCGCGAGTGAATCGGGGCACGATGCGGACCTTACCTGAGCAGAGGTGCGCAGGCCGGTAAGGGAGCCGGGCACAGCGGGCGGACACGGCTCAGCGGACGCACACCGCTCAGCGCGCGGACACGGCTCAGCGCGCGAACAGGGTCGCGAAGGCGCGGAGCAGCTTCGGGGGTTCGTCGGCCTCGACGCTCTCGAGCGCGGCGAAGATGTCCTCCATCTCGTCGGGCGAGAAGTACCCATGGTCGCGATAGGCACGGGCGCGGTCGATGATCGAGGGGATGTCGAGCTCGGGGTGGAACTGGGTGGCGTACTGGCGGGTGCCGACACGGAACATCTGCACGGGCGAGGCGTTGCCGGTGGCCAGCAGCGTCGCGTGATCCGGAAGCGTATGGACGGCTTCCTTGTGCCCGACGAGCCCGACGAAGGACTCGGCGAGTCCTGCCTCCTGGATCAGCGGATCCTGGCGGCCATCGGCCGTGAGCGTCACGTCGATGGCCCCGAGCGGTTCCCCGTAGGTGCGGTCGATGACAGCGCCCTGGTGCGTGCCGAGGGTGCCGATTCCGTAGCAGGCGCCGAAGAAGGGGATGTCCTCGGCGATGACCTGGTCCAGCACCCGGAAGATCTCCTTCTCGGCGCGCTTCTCGGCCTCGGACTTGGTCTGCTCCGGATCGGAGGCGGTGAAGGGGCTGCCGCCGAGGATGATCCCGGAGATGTCCGCTGCCGCCAGCTCGGGGTACGGGTCACGGTCCAGTCGCGCCCAGATCAGATCACCTTCGTCCAGCCCGGTGAAGGAGAGGACGGACTCCTTCTCGGTGTAGGCGACGTCGTCCTCGGGGCGGGTGGCGATCAGCACGAACGGTTTCACGGAAGAATGTTAGCCGCCGGGGCTGTACGGGTCGGCCGGTTGCGCCGGCGCGATATGTCCCCAGGTGCAGGCTCGGTGTGCGCCCCGCCTCCGCTCTCGCGCTCGCTTTTCGTCCTCCTCGTCCTCGTCCTCGTCCTCACAGGAGATGGTCATGACCGGTCCCTCCAGGATCGACCGTGCCACTGACGCCCCCGACCCGCCTCCGCTGATCGCTGGATACCCGTTGCCGCCTCTCCTGGCCGACAATGAGGAGCCGGGCGTCGTCGCCTGGCGCTCCGGACTGCCCGGCATCGTCGACGAGGTGCTCGATGAATGGTCGCTGTCGGTCTCGACGCCCTTCTCCCCCGGTGGGTCGGCGGCGTGGGTGGCACCGGTGCGCGACGGCCATGGCGCGGAGCTGGTGCTGAAGGTGGCGTGGGCCCACGAGGAGGCGCGCGACGAGGCCCCAGGGATGGCCCTGTGGCAGGGACGCGGCGCAGCAGAGGTGGTGCACAGTGAGCGCCGCGGAGAGACATCGCTGCTGCTCATGGAGCGCATTCGGCCTGGTATCCCACTCGCGGAACTGCTGACCTGGCCGGAGCGCGACGAGGTGGTCGCGAATCTCCTGCGACGCATGTGGGAGTCGCCGAGTGTCATCGCTTCCCCGTCCGACGCAGCGCAGTTCCGGCCGCTGGCCCACATGTGTGCGTGGTGGGCGGACAGCGCCCAGCAGCGCGCCGACGACGGGATCTCACCTCTGCCCCACGATCTTGTCGACCATGGACTGGCGCTGTTCCGTGAGCTGCCTCGGCAGTGGGGCGGTGAGCCCGTGCTTCTGGCTACCGACCTGCACCCGTCGAACGTTCTGGCGCGAGGAGAGGGCAGGCAACGGCAGTGGGTGCTGATCGATCCCAAGCCATATGTCGGTGACCCGCACTACGACGTCCTCCAGCACATGCTCAATGACCCGCAGCGCCTCACCTCTCAGCCCGGTGAGTTCGCCGATCGCATGTCTGATCTGGCCGGGCTGGATCCGCAGCGGACGCGCCGCTGGCTGTTCGCGCGATGCGTGCAGGAAGCGGGCGTGATGAACGGGGCGGCCGAGGTGGCACTCCGGTTGGCGGCCGACGGGGTGTAGTCCGATCGGGCCGCAGCCAGGCGAGATCGACGCCGCCGCGCGACTCATCGTTCGGCACTTTCTCGTCGGTCCCGAGGTGATCGGCGCTCTCCTCGCTCCTGTCGGTTAGCTCGGTCCTGCCGGGCACGACGTCCGCGTGGTTTCCGCCGCTTCCGAGGTGCCGGCCGTTCAGGATCGAACAGCCCGGCGCGATGGAGGGCTTCATAGGCTGCGGTGACATCGCCCGGAGACGGCTGTGACCGCTGGTTGCCGGATGCTGTGGGACCGGAACCTCGGTCGGCAGGAACTGTGTTGCCGCTCTTGGCCCCATGGCCTCTCTCGGCCCCATTGCCGCTCTTGGCCCCATGGCCTCTCTCGGCCCCATTGCCGCTCTTGGCCCCATTGCCGCTCTTGGCCCCACTGCCACCCTCAGCATTGTCGCCACCATCTTCACCGTCCCCGCCGTCCCCGTCGGCCCCGTCGGCCCCGTCGGCCCCGTCGGCCCCGTCGGCCCCGTCGGCCCCGTCGGCCCCGTCGGCCCCGTCGGCCCCGTCGGCCCGGACAGTAGGAGAAACCGGCAGTGATTGCAGCGGGGCGAGAGGACTGGGCGTGGTGGTGCGGCTGGTGCCGGCCAGGCCGGTCCAGGTCACACGGTGGCCCGGGCGCTCCGGATCGGCGGTTCGCACCACGGAGCGGGTGTCGTGCTCCTTCTGGTTGCAGTGCGCGCACACGTCCTGACCGTTGTCGATACTGGTGGGCCCGCCCTCGGCATGCGGGGTGATGTGGTCCCGCTGTCGCGCGGCGGCATTGCAGAACGGCCCCCGGCAGGACGTATCGCGCCAGCTGAGGAACCGGCGCATCGCAGGTGGGAACTCGCGCGCCCTGGATTCGACGCCGACCAGCTCCCCGGAGGTGGGGTGGGTGTAGAGCCGGCGGATGACAGCGCGCAGGGCGGGCCCGTCCGGTCCCAGCGGGTCCCTGTCGGTGCTCGCGGTATCGGGCGGCTCCTGGCCGGGGCCGGCGAGATCAGCAGGGTCGCGGGGTTCGGCGAGAGCGGCCCGGAGCTGAGCCCGGACGGCTTCGGCGGGCACCGGTCCGTACCCCTCGATCTGGGCGGCGTCGCCGCAATCCGAGGTGAACAGGGCGCGGTCGGTGATCATCACCCCCACGTCGAGGGTCACCGGCTCCATGCCGCCCTCACGGCGCAGCAGAGTCTCGGTGAAGGCGTCGGCCATCAGGGTGCTGTGGTTCTCGCCGGGGCTGAGGGTGCCGTCGGCTTCGGCGCGGCGCCGCTCCGCCTCCAGCGAGAGCCGCTTGTGGACCAGGCGGGCATCGATCGCAGGCAGTCGCGCACTCACAGTCGCCATCCCGTGCTCGCCCGGGGTGAACGTCACGCAGCGTTCCTTGCGGGCCTTGGTGTGGCGGTACGTCGTCCCATCGGGGTCGATGTGCTCGGCCACGGCGGCCACCTCCCGGCGCCATTGACGCACCCCGGCCCCGTCCAGGTCCGGCAGGCGTTCGCCGAGGATGGCATCGACGGTCTTGCGCTGATCCTCGTCGATGGGCGACATCGCGTCCGCCGTGGCATAGGCGACCTGAGCGGTGACCTTGCCCGATCCCATCGCGGAGAGCATCTCGGGCATCGAGGCCACCATGCGTCGCGCCGCCGAGAACGTCCTGCCGGCAGTTGCAGGGGACCGCCGGGTCATCAACGACAGGTCCCGGCGCGTGGCCGCATCGGACTGGCGATTGATGCGCTCCATCGGAGGCAGCATTGCATCCTCGTGCGCCGTGCTGTCGCGGGCGGCGGCGATCAGATCCCGTGTGGTCGCCTTGCCGAGGGCGACGACGGTGCGCGCCTCCAGAGCATCCAGGGCGCTGCGTGCCTCCTGGATCGTGGCGAGGAGGTTGGTGAACACCGCTCGCTCCTGGGTACCGACCTCGAACAGCCGACGCGGATCGGTGGCGATCGATTCGAGGATGAAGCCGTCATCGGCCAGCAGTTCCGCAAGACCCGCCAGACCAGCGGCGCGCACAGCAGCCACCGACCGTGGCGGGCCCGGGGGCTGCTGCGCGGTCGGGCCCTCTCCCGGAGGTGGTGACTGCTGTGATGTGGACATAGCTCCATCCTCTCGCGCATCACCACGTATCGAAACCTCGTTCCCCGGAATGTGGAAAACTTTTTGCGACGGCTCCTCCACACTTTCCGCGTGCCCCACGGCTGCCCACCCCCAGCCACTGTCTCCGCTGGTGATCGAGGGGGAGCACCCGTCGGCACCAGCGCCTCACGCCGGCCGGCCGGACATCGCCCCCTCTCTGCACGCTCCGATCAGCCGCCACTAGACACTATTAACGAATTGCGCCAGACAGCACCGAATAATGTGGACGAATGAGCATTGTGGAGAAACCATTCACGAGCAGCGACCGACACCCGGGCGCGCCGTGACAGAACTGGCGCCGTCACACATCCGGCGCCGGCCCGGACGTGAGGCCGCACCACCCGGCCCGGCCAGCCCTGTGAGGCCCACATCTCAGGGTCCACAATGGACTCATGACGACTCTTGCCGACTTCACCGCGAGCACGATCACCGGGCAGGACAAGAACCTCGCCGACTACGTCGGGTCGGTCGCGCTGGTGGTCAACACCGCCAGCAAGTGCGGCTTCACCCCGCAGTACGCAGGGCTCCAGGATCTGTACGCCCGCTTCCATGAGCGCGGCCTGGTAGTGCTCGGCTTCCCCTGCGACCAGTTCATGCACCAGGAGCCGGGCACCGAGTCCGAGATCGCCGAGTTCTGCTCCGTCAACTTCGGCGTCGAGTTCCCGATGTTCGCGAAGGTCGACGTCAACGGCGAGGACGCGCACCCGCTGTACACGTGGCTGACCAGCTCGCACGCCGGTCCGCACGGCGATATCCCCGCCGGCGAGATCGGCTGGAACTTCACCAAGTTCCTCATCGGCCGCGACGGCGCCGTCATCGCCCGCTACGGACCGAAGGTGGAGCCGGCCGACATCGCCGACGACATCGAGCGGGCGTTGGCCACCGACGCCTGAGACCCGCCCGCTGCAGCCAGGCCCCACCTGCTGCGGTCAGGCCCCGCCCGCTGCGGTCCGGCAGAGATGCCGATACCGTCAGCCCGGAGATGCCGAGCGACCCGCCGCCGGGCAGCTCACTCGCCCCGCACCCACCCGTCGGCCACGATCACCTCACGGTCCGCAGCACGATCGGTGTCCAGCAGCTCGTGGTGCCCGTCCACTACCCGGATCCGGCCCACCCACGCACCCAGCCCGCGGGTGGCGCCGTCGGTCGTCAGGGTCAGCCGGATCTGCACCTCGTCGCCGAGCACTTCCCCCGCCGAGTCGACCAGGGGAAACGTGCCGGTCCACTGCCGGCGTCGGCCCCAGCCGGTGATCTGGCCGTCGGGCACGTCGACCGGTTCCTCGTGCCGGGCCTCGAGCGTCCCGGCCAGCGGGCTCCAGCTCGAGCCCTGGTCCTGCGAGGCCTCGACCGACAGCACGTCGTACGCGGTCTCGAGATGAGCGAACAGATCCAGCACCAGCTCCGGGCTGCGGGCCCCGCCGCTGCCCAGATCGAGGCCGGCCGTGAGGGTCGCCGTGGAATCGTCCTCGGCGCCGGCGCTCCAGCCCTCCCGCAGCTTCGTCGGCACAATGTCCAGGGCACCCGCCACGCACGTGGAGACCTCCCGCCGGGTGGCGGAGGTGGAGGACCACTCGCGTGTGGGGTGGACGGAGTTGGCGAGCATGATGACGATGGTGTCGGTCAGCGGGTCGATCACCAGTGAGGTGCCGGTGAAGCCGGTGTGCGCCCCGCTATAGGGGCTGGTCAGGCCTGCGTGGTAGTACCAGGCCTCCAGCTCGGGGCCGAGGCCGCGGCGGGCACCGCCGACGCCGGTGACCGCGGCGATGCGGTCGGTGAACATCTCCTGCACGGTCTGGGCGGAGAGGATCTCGGCCTTCCCGTAGCGCCCGCCGCCGAGGAACATCTGCCCGAAGACGGCCAGGTCGCGGGCGGTGGAGAAGACCCCGGCGTGCCCGGCGACGCCGCCGAGCGAGTAGGCGTTCTCGTCGTGGACGTGACCGTGGACGAGCTCCCCGTAGTAGTCGATGTACTCGGTGGCGGCGATCCGCGGGCGCAGCTCCGCGGGCGGGTTGTACATGGTCTCGTGCATGCCGAGGGGCTCGGTGATGTGCTCGCGCACGTACTCGTCCAAGCTCTGCCCGGAGAGCTTCTCGACGATCAGCCCCAGCGTGATCAGGCCGAGGTCGCTGTAGACGTACTCGGTGCCGGGCGGGGCCTGCGGTGCGACCGTCAGCACGGCGTCCAGCCGCGAGGGCACGTCGGGGTAGGAGGAGTAGAGGTTGATGAAGGGCGGCAGGCCGCCGATGTGGGTGAGCAGGTGCTGGACGGTGACGTCGGCCTTGCCGTTCGCGGCGAAGGCCGGCAGATGCGAGGCGACGGTGTCCTCCAGCGACAGCTCGCCCTGCTCGATCAGCTGCATCACCGAGGTGGCGGTGAACAGTTTCGAGATGGAGGCGAGGTCGTAGATCGTGTCGCTGCGCGCCTCGATCCACTGATTCTCGGGCAGCTGCTCGGTCGCATTCTTCCAGCGCAGGGCGTACCCGTCGGCGTGCTCATAGGCGATGCCCGCCTGGGAGGCGACCAGCAGCGAGGCGCCGGAGAAGCGGGGCGGATCGTGGTCCAGGCCGGCGCGGATGATCGCGGGCAGCTCCTCGAGCGAGTCGGCGTCGAGGCCGACGGAGCCGGGCTCGGCCTCTCGCAGCGTCCTGCCCGATCGCTGGCGGTCCCAGGGATGGCGGTGGGGTTTCCCGCGGCTCCAGTCCGGTGCGGCCAGGGCCGAGCGAGAGGAGGGCTCGTCCTTGTGCGGAGCGGGATCGCCCTTCGCCCAGCCGGCGATCGGCACTCCGACGGCGGTGGCGGTGGCCGCCAGCGCAGTGCCGGCCAGGCCCGCGCGGCGGGTGAGTCCGGCGCGGCGGAGGCGGCCGCTGCTGGAGCTGGGACCGCTGCCGCGGACGGGACCCGCGCGACCGGCATCGCCGCCGGTGGCGGACGTGTCACCGCCACCGGGCTCTCCCCCGCGGCCGACTGCTCCGGCCTCGGGGCTCTCGTCGTTGCTCGGCGTCGTCCGGGAATCCATGGGAGCTCCTTCGCATCGCGTCGCGGCAGGAAAGGGGCTCGTGCGCCGGCGACGACGAGACCTGCCTGGCGCCGCTGCCGTGGGTCCGCCGGCCGCCGCACGCCGTCGACCACGGTAGTCGGACGCCCGGCGATGTGCCACTCGTCACGATGGGCCGAGCGGGGTGGCGGTCGATGAGTGGGGCAGGGTCAGGCTCGTGGCCGTGCGCCGCGTTCTCGTCGGAGCCGTTGGACGCTGCGCACCATGATCACGACGCCGGCCAGCAGCAGCGCGATGCGGACGAGCCCGCCCAGGACCTCGAGAACCGTGAAGACGATCTCGACCGTGGAAAGGCCCGGGGGATCTCCGTAGGTCTCGAACGACAGGCCGAACATCCCGAAGAGCCCCATGGCCGCCGCCACGAGGATGAAGATCCCACCCCGGCGCAGGTTCGCGGCTCCCCTGACGACCACCAGGATGGCCAGGATCAGCAAGGCCAAGGACAGGCCGGCCTCGAGAGCCCACAGCCCCATCAGTGTCAGCACCCAGGCCACCTCGCGGGCCATCGAGCCAGCCGCCCACGCCATGAGAGGCCTCTCGCTGAGACCGAAGACCAGCCCGGCGGCGATAGCGACCACGAGAGCCGCCGCGACCACGACGGCGGCGGTGGCCGGTCGCAGCGGCTGCGCGACGGGGCGCGGCACCGCTCCCGGGCCCGCCCCTGCGCCTGGTCCGCCTCCCGGGCCCGCCCCTGCGCCCGGTCCGCCTCCTGGACCCGGCCATGCGCCTGGTCCTCCCCCGGGACCCGGCCCTGCGCCTAA
Source organism: Brachybacterium sp. SYSU DS0246 (assembly GCF_059391765.1). Lineage (NCBI taxonomy): Bacteria > Bacillati > Actinomycetota > Actinomycetes > Micrococcales > Dermabacteraceae > Brachybacterium > Brachybacterium sp. SYSU DS0246. Next base: position 104,412 of record NZ_JBZXYT010000011.1, read on the forward strand.
TCCCGTGCCACCCGGTCCCTGCCCGGATTCTGGCCCCATGCTCATCCCGCCGCCCTCAGTCGCGCTGCAGCTCGAGCACCGGCACGCACGCCGGGCTGAATCCCAGCACCTGCCCGTAGAACGACAGGCTCGCCTCGGTGGCGCGGATGATCGACTCCGCCTTGCGGAACCCGTGCTGCTCCCCCTCGAACAGGAGGTAGGCGTGCGGGATCCCCTTGGCCGCGAGCGCGTCACGGAACAGTTCGGACTGGCTGGGCGGCACGATCCGGTCCTCGTCGCCCTGGAGGAGCAGCACCGGCACCTCGAGCTCGTCGACGTGGTTGAGCGGGGCGCGCTCGACGTACAGGTCGCGGCGCTCGGGATAGGGGCCGACGAGGCCGTCGATGTAGCGCGACTCGAAGTCGTGGGTGTCCAGGCGGAACTTCTCGAGCTCGGCGACGCCGAAGCTGGACACGCCCGCGGCGAAGGTGTCGGTGCGGGTCAGGCAGGCGAGTGTGGTCCAGCCGCCGGCGCTGCCGCCCTCGATCGCCAGTCGCTTCCCGTCGGCGATTCCCTGGGTCACCAGTTGTTCCATGACGGCGACGGTGTCGGCGACGTCGACCACGCCCCACTGCCCGCGCAGACGGTTGCGGTAGGCGCGGCCGTAGCCGGTCGAGCCGCCGTAGTTGACCTCCACCACGCCCAGGCCCCGGGAGGTGTAGTACGCGACCGGGAGCGAGAGGACCGGCGGGACGTGCCCGGTCGGACCGCCGTGGACGCGAGCGATGAACGGCGGCAGATCTTCCTCGCGGCCGGCCATGCCGTCCTGCCGGGGCCGGTACACGATGGCATGGACGACACCGCCCTCGGCGAGGGGAACCTCGATGCTCTCGCCGACGGGCAGGGCGCCGGGGTCCGGGGCGTCGTTGCGCGAGGAGCGCAGCAGAGTCAGCGAGGACAGGACGGCCGACGGACCATCGCCCGCCGACGTTGGGGCCGTCGACGGGTCCGTCGCGGCGGCGGGCCGGTCACCATGGCCGGCCGCGAGTTCGAGTCGCGCGGTGTGGATCGCGGCGAACTGCGTGGGCGATGCCCCGGCCAGCACCACCAGCCCGTCGGCGCGCACGAGGGCGGCGCTGATCTGTGTCAGCGGGCAGTCCAGCGGCGTCAGCTCGGCTGTGCTGAGCCTCAGCACCCCGAGGTTCGCGGCGGCGCGACCGTATTGGACGAGGGCCCGGTCGGCGTCGAGCACCTGGTACCAGGTGCTGCCGAGGGTCCACATCGGCCCGGCGAACTCCTGGTCGAGCTCGAGGACCTGCCGGGCGCCGGCTTCGGCCGACCAGGTCCAGGGGTTCCACCAGCCGGAGGCGTCGGAGACGAACATCAGCCGCTGGTCGTCGAGCCATTCCGGCTGCAGGACGGAGGTCTCGGGACCGCCCACGATCACGTCGCCGGTGCCCGCACTGCCTCCGGCCAGCGGCGCGACGTGCAGCTGGGTGCCGTCCCACGGCATCTGCGGGTGCTCCCAGCTCAGCCAGGCGACCCGGGTCCCGTCCGGGCTGATGCGCGGATGGGCGACGAACCGCGAGGCCGGGGTGACGCGCCGGACGGCGGACGGGTCCTCGGCGGCCGAGCCGTCCAGGGGCACGGCCGCGACGTAGCGCTCGATGTGGGGTGCGCCGTCGGCATCGGCGCGCGGGCCCTGGTCGCCGCCGGTGTGGTCCTCGCAGATCCACCAGATCTCGACGGTGCCGTCGGCCAGGGTGACCGGCGTGGGGTCGGCCCAGCGCAGCGAGGGCCCGTGGGCGGAATCGACCTCGGGGCCGAGGGGCGAGAGCGGGCGCGGCTGCTCGCCCTCCCGGACGGCGTGGACGCGCTGGTCCTCGAAGTTCACGAACACCACCAGCGGGGGCTCGGAGCCTGTCCCGGCGGCGCCGGGGACGACGGTCCAGCTCGCTCCGCCGTACTCGTGCACGCGTGAGCGCGCGTTGAACGGCGCGGGCAGGACGGTGACCGCAGCAGCTGCCGCATCGTCGTCACGGCCGGCGACGTCGACCGCTCCTGCCGAGCGCACGATCGCCTGGCGCCCGCCCTCGGTGGCGATGCCTTCGGTCCACCACACGGCGTCGCCGACCAGGCGCGGGGCGCCGAGCCTGGTCCCGCCGGTCGCGAGCTGCTCGGCGGTGATGGGCGAGGGCCAGGAGCCGTAGGGCAGTGTCGTCACCATGGCCCCACAGTAGAGGGCCCCGCCGGGCCCCGACGGCGGCTGTGGACAGACGTCACCCGGGTGTTACCGGCCGTCGGGCCCCATCTCCTCACCCGGGCGCACCTCGGTGTGCGGGGTCTGCTCGCCCTCACCGGGGGCGCGAGCGAGATCCTGCGGCGCGGTGCGCGGGTCGACCGGGGAGCCGGAGAGATAGGCGGCCCTCGCCAGCACGTTCGAGGCAATCGAGGAGACGATGATCAGGGCGATGACGGTGATGATCGACTTGACCAGCATCGCGACCTCGAAGCCGCTGATCTGGGTGTGGCGCAGGAACGCGGCGACCACGATCATCGGCAGCCCGAGGCCGGTGGCCGGGGAGAGCACGTTGATGCGGCTGAGGGCGTCGCGGGCGTGGAACATCGACAGGGCGGCCGTGAGCATCCAGAACGCGCCGCCGAGCAGGAGCACGGCGGTCACGACGGTCACGACGAGATCGAGTGCGGCGCTCATCGCTGCCCCCTGGTGAGGATGCGGGCGAGGGCGACGGTCGAGAGGATGCCGAGCACGGCGGCGATCAGCGCCGCGTCCACCGCCGCGGCGGATTCCTTGATCAGGCCGACGATGATGATCACGCCGACGCCGGAGAAGAACACCAGGTCACCGACCACGGCACGGCTGGCGGGGTCCGGGGCGGTGGCCATGCGGAACAGTCCGACCAGGATCGTCGCACCCAGCATCGCGGTGGTCAGCCACAGGACGATGGTCATCGTTCCTCCTCCGGATCGGTCGCCGAGGGATCGGTCGCCGACGGGTCGCCCGCCGTCGGGCCGCCCGCCGTCGGGCCGGTCGCCGACGGGCCGGCCGCCGAGGGGTCGGACCCCTCCGAGCCGGTCGCGAGCGGGGCCTGCCCCTGCTCCCGGTCACCGCTGCGGCCCCCGCTGTCGTGGATGCGACGTGCTTCCCGGCCATCGGCGTAGCGCTCGTCGGCCAGTCCGCCGCGGCGGGGATGCAGGGCGGCATCCGCCCCGCCCCGCCCGCGGGTGGCGCGCAGCAGCCGCTCCTCCATCTCGGCGAGGTCGGAGAGCACCTGCTCACGGGAGGTGGCGAACAGGGCGTGGACGAACAGGCTGGGCCGCTCTTCGGCCGTGCCGTGCGCCGTGCCCACCACGAGGGTGCCGGGGGTGATCGTGATCGAGGAGGCCATCGCGACGATCTCGATGTCGGTGGTGGCCCGCAGACGGTACTCGACGATCGCCGGGGAGCTGTGCACTCCGGGTGTGTAGACGCCCTTGGCGACCTCGACCGAGCCCTTGAGGATCTCGACGAGGATCCACAGCGCGTAGGACAGCGTGTACCACAGCCGCATCATCCGCCCCTCACCGCCTCCACGTAGGCGCCGACGTCCAGCAGGTCCGTGGCGGCGAGGTCCACCGTCGGCAGCAGGAGGCCGATGCCGACGAACATCGCCAGCGACAGCGCCATCATCGACGCGCCGGGCAGGGCGAGGCGCCAGGGCACGCGCACCTCGTCCGGCAGCGGGGTCTCTGCCCCACGGCCGGTGCGGGGGTCATCGGGTCGGTAGGTGGTCATGTCCTCGCCCCATGCGATGCCGCGCCACACGCGCTGCAGGCCCAGCAGGGAGCCGACGGACGCGACGACCACCGCGAGGACGGCCGCCCAGCCCAGCACCCCCTCACCGGTGGAGGCCTGCTCCGCCGAGGCGCTGAGCAGACCCACCTTGCCCCACAGTCCGGAGGTGGGCGGCAGGCCGACGAGGCTGAACAGGCCCAGGGCGATGATCCCGACGACCCACGGGTCGCGCCGCGCCAGCCCGGAGAGGTGGTCGAGACGGCCGGAGCCGTAGGTGTGCTCGACCGCGCCGGTGGTCAGCAGCAGCGCCGACATCGTCACCACGTGGTGGACGAGGTAGAGGATGCCGGCGGTCAGGGACAGCTGGGTCAGCAGCACCAGGCCCAGCAGGATGTGGCCGACGCCGGCGACCATCTGGTGACCCATCGCGGTGCGGACGCGGGAGGCGCCGGCGGTGGCGAACGCACCGACCAGGATGGTTGCGATCACGAGGACGGCGAGCACGGCCAGGAACGGCAGCCCGTCGGAGAAGGTCACCGTGATGATGCGGTAGATCGCGTACAGCGCCACCTTGGTGTGCAGGGCGGAGAACAGGCCCATGATCCCCGCCGAGGTCGCCGGGTAGGCCCGCGGCAGCCAGGAGTGGACCGGGACCATGCCGCCCTTGACCGCCAGGGCCAGCAGCACCACGGCCAGCGCCGCGGCGGTGACGGGATCCTCGCTGCCGGTGCCGGCCAGGGCCGCGAGGTTCACCGTTCCCGCGGCGCCGTACACGAAGGCCACGCCGATCACGAGCACCGTCGAGGTGAGCAGATTGACCAGCACGAACAGGCGGCCGATGCCGAGTCGCCGCCAGGTCCCGGTCAGCGCGATGAGGGCGTAGGAGGGCATCAGCATGACCTCGACCCACACGAACAGGTTGAACAGGTCCCCGGTGAGCAGGGCGCCGTTGACGCCCGCCGTCAGCAGCAGCACCAGCGGCGGCACGAACCGGTAGTGGGACTCCCCCGTCAGCAGCAGGAACACGCTCGCCGCCAGGGTCGCGACCGCGGTGACCAGCAGCATCAGCGCGCTGAACGAGTCGGAGACGAAGGGGATCGCCAGCACGTCCGAGAAGCCGCCGACGGCGTGGGCGACGACGGGCTCGCTGCGGTGGTACGCCAGCAGCCAGATCGCGCCGACGCCGGAGATCACCGGCACGGCGATCAGCAGCACGCTCTCCACGAGATGGCGGCGGACGAGGACCAGCGCGGCGGCTCCCAGCAGGGGGATCACCACGAACAGGGGCAGCAGCGACGGGGCGACGGCGGGGATCATGAGTCCTCACTCTCGCCGGTCTTCGGGTGATGGGACATGTCGTCGTCGTGGCCGATGACCGCCAGGGTGAGCATGAAGATGGTGACGGCCATGGTGATCACGATGGCCGTGAGCACGAAGGCCTGCGGGAGCGGATCGGCCATCTCGGGACGGGCCGAGATATCGGTCAGCGGCTCGGCGCGCCATCCGGGGACGCCGCTGGCCAGCAGGATGAAGTTCGCGGCGTGACTGAGCAGGGTCATGCCGAACACGGCGCGCACCATGGAGCGCTGCAGCAGCAGGTACACCCCGCCGCCGACGAGGACGGCCACGGTCAGGCTGAGGATCATCGGCGACCGGGCTCCTTCGGTTCGGTGCCGGCGGTGAGATGGGAGGTGCCCATCCCCACGCGGCGCCGGCGGGGGGCGGGTTCGCCGCGGGTGGTCTCCAGCGGGCCGGACAGCTCGCCCTCGACCGCCTCGTCGGTGCGTTCGCGGGTGCCCTCGACGGGCGGCACGTCGCCCCGCGAGGCACTGACCCCGAGCAGGTTCACCGCGATCATCACCAGCCCCAGCACCGCCAGGTACACCCCGAGGTCGAAGATCATCGAGGTGGAGACGTGGACACCCAGCAGGTACCCGTGCAGCGGTTCGAGGAACCCGGTCTTCGCGTAGCCGAGGAAGCCGGCCCCGAGCGCGACGCCGATCCCGCCGCCGATCAGCACCACCGGCAGCTTCGGCGGCCCGATCGGGCGGTCCATGGAGGTCGAGAGGTACAGAAGCGCCACGATCGCCGAACCGACCAGGGCGGCGATGAAGCCGCCGCCGGGAGCGTTGTGCCCGCGCAGGAAAAGCATCACCGAGATGATCGCCAGGATCGGTCCGGTCACCCGCACCATCAGCTGCAGCGCGGCGGCGTTGCCCCAGGCGGAGTCGATCGCACGATGGGCCGAGGTGCCCTCGGGCCGCAGCTGCGGTTCGTCGGCCGGCTGATGGTCCGTGGGCTCGTCGGGGTCGATGAACCGGTCGCGGATGCTGGAGAGCACGGCGACGATCGCGATGCCCGCCATGCCGAGCACGGACAGCTCGCCGAGGGTGTCCAGGGCACGGAACTCCACGAGGATCACGTTGACGATGTTGTGGCCGCCGGTGATCTCCTCGGCGTGGTCGATGTAGTACTGGGCGACGTCGCTGCGGCCCCGTCGGCCCACGAACAGGAACATGCCGGCCCCGGCGGCCAGGCCGACCAGCACCGCGATGGTGATCGAGCCGCGGCGGCGGGGCCAGTGCGGGAACACGAAGCCCTTGGGCAGACGCTGGAGGACCAGCATGATCACGATGATCGTCAGCGACTCGACCAGCAGCTGGGTCAGGGCGACGTCCGGCGCGCCCAGGGAGAGGATCTGCACGGTCGCCAGGATCCCGATCGCGGCGAGAGCGACCGCGGCGCCCAGGCGGTCGTGACGCGTGCACACCACCACGACCGCGGCCGTGATCAGCACCAGCAGGACGAGGTCGATGGGCTGATTGGTGCCGGGGGCCAGCGGGGCGAGGTCGCCGGCCAGCACCGCCAGCGAGGCCAGCACGACCGCTGCGAAGGCCACCACGATCGCGCCCAGGTGCCGCATCGGGTCGTCCGAGGCGATCGGGCGGACCAGGACGGCCGCGATGCGCTCGGCCAGGCGGTCGACGGCGGTCAGCACGCGGGCGCCGTCGACCGGGAACGGGCGCGCCTCCAGGGCGGGCAGCAGCGGGCGGCGGACCAGGGCGATCACGGTGCCCAGCACGATGACGCCGGCGGTGAGGCCCAGCTCCGGGGTGATGCCGTGCCACAGCGCGAGGTGAGCGTGGTGCTCGCCGCCCAGAGCGGCTTCCATCGCCCGGGAGACCGGGGTGTCCAGCACGCCGACCCACAGGGCCAGGGGCAGCCCGGCGAGGATGGGCAGCGCGGCCGGCCAGAGGAACAGCGCCTCGGGACGGTGGGCGTCGGCCGCCCGCACCGTCGCCCCGGTGGGATCGGTGCTGCCGGCTTCCTGGGCCGGCGTCACGCCGTCCGTGCGGGCGAGTGCGTCCTCGTCCCGGCCGTCGACGAAGATGCCGAGCACGATCTTGGCGCAGTAGGCGAAGGTGAGCACGCTCGCCCCGGCGATGCCGAGCGCGACCGTCCACCCCACCCAGGCCGGACCATGGGCCTCGAGGGCGCCGGTCAGCAGCGATTCCTTGGAGGCGAAGCCGAGCATCGGGGGCAGGCCCGCCATCGACATGCAGCCCAGCAGCGTGATGACGAACGAGCCCGGCATGGCGCGCAGCAGCGCCGGCATCCGGCGCAGCTCGCGGGTGTGCACGGCGTGGTCGACCACACCGACCATCATGAACAACCCGGACTTGAACAGGGCGTGGGCGATCGTGTGCACCACCGCCGCGAGGATCGCCGCCTCGGTGCCGACGCCGATGACGGTGACGATCAGGCCCAGCTGGCTGACCGTGGAGTAGGCCATCAGCTTCTTCAGGTCCGGCTGCTGGAGGGCGAGGAATCCGCCGACGAAGGCGGTGATCAGGCCCGCCACGATCAGCAGCACGTTCCACGCCAGCACGTCGTGGAAGGCAGGGCTGAAGCGCAGCAGCAGGAAGATGCCGGCCTTGACCACGGCGGCCGCGTGCAGGTACGCCGAGACCGGGGTGGCCGCGGCCATCGCATCGGGCAGCCACACGTGGAAGGGGAACTGGGCGGACTTGGTGCAGGCGGCCACGGCGACCAGCACTGCCACCAGGGTCGTGAAGCCGGGGTCGGTGGACCAGACGTCGGAGGCGAGGACCTCGTGCAGCGAGGTGGTGCCCAGCCGCACCACCATCAGCGACACGGCCGTCAGCAGGCTCAGGCCGCCGAGGAAGGTGATCAGCAGCGTGCGCATCGAGGCGGCCTGACCGGCGCTGCCCGAGCGGGCGATCAGCAGGAAGGAGGC
>NZ_JBZXYT010000012.1:0-111290 GCF_059391765.1 Brachybacterium sp. SYSU DS0246
GTCCTCATCCGCCTGGGGGCGCACGGTGGTGCGCTGCTTGGTCCAGTCCCGCGGCAGCAGCACGGTGATCCCCGCGTCCTCGAGCGCCGGGGTGTCGTGGGTGAGGACGGCCCCGGCCTGGGCTGTGGTCAGGAAAAAAGGGCGGGGGGGGCGCCGGCCCCCCCCCCCCCCCCCCCCCCCCCCCCCCCCCCCCCCCCCCCCCCCCCCCCCCCCCCCCCCCCCCCCCCCCCCCCCCCCCCCCCCCCCCGCTACCCGGGAGGGAATCCGATGGCTCGCACCAGCTTTGCCCAGCTCCTCGTCACCCAGCTCCGCGACCTCGGCGTCGAGCGCATCTACGGGGTCGTCGGCGATTCGCTGAACCCGATCGTGGACGCCGTGCGCACCACCGAGGGCATCGAGTGGATCCACGTGCGCAACGAGGAGGCCGGGGCCTTCGCCGCCGGCGCCGAAGCACGCCTGACCGGGAAGCTCGCCGTGTGCGCCGGCTCCTGCGGCCCCGGCAACACGCACATGATCCAGGGCCTGTACGACGCCCACCGCGACGGGGCCCCGGTGCTCGCGATCGCCTCGCACATCCCCAGCGGCAGCATCGGCACCGGCTTCTTCCAGGAGACCCACCCCGAGGCCCTGTTCCAGGAATGCTCGCACTTCTGCGAACTGGTCAACTCCGGCGACCACGGCACCACCATGCTGCACATCGCCGTCCAGACCGCGATCGCGAAGCAGGGCGTCTCCGTGCTCGTGCTCCCCGGTGACATCGCCGACCAAGAGGTCGACGACGGCCCGTGGACCCGGGACCTCGCCACCGACATGGGCCGTGTCCAGCCCGCCCCGGGCCCCGTCGGCCGCCTCGCCGAGCTGATCGACGAGGCCGGCACCGTCACCCTGTTCACCGGTGCCGGCGTGCGCGGCGCCCGCGAGGAGGTGCTCGAGCTCGCCGACCGGGTCAAGGCGCCGATCGGCCACGCCTTCGGCGGCAAGGAGTGGATGCAGTACGACAACCCCTACGACGTGGGCATGAGCGGATTGCTAGGCTACGGGGCCTGCTACGAGGCCATGCACGAGGCCGACCTCGTGATCCTGCTGGGCACCGACTTCCCCTACACCGAGTTCCTTCCCGGCCACGGCAGCTCGAAGAACCCGCCGAAGATCGTCCAGATCGATGCCGACGCCTCCCGGCTGGGCCGCCGCATCCCGCTGGACCTCGCCGTCCACGGCGACGTCGCCCTGACGCTCCAGGCCGTGATGCCGCTGCTGACCAGCTCGAAGAGCCATCGCTTCCTCCACCGCATGCTGAAGAGTCATCACAAGGCTCTGACCGGTGTGGTCTCCGCGTACACCAAGAACGTCGAGCGGATGAAGCCCATCCATCCGGAGTTCGTCGCCGCCACCCTCGACGACCTCGCCGCCGACGATGCCGTCTTCACCGTCGACACCGGCATGTGCAACGTGTGGGGCGCCCGCTACATCACCCCCAACGGCAGGCGCCGCGTGTTCGGCTCCTGGCACCACGGCACCATGGCCAACGCCCTCCCGCAGGCCATCGGCGCCTCCCTCGCGTACCCGGACCGGCAGGTCATCTCCATGAGCGGCGACGGCGGGCTCGGCATGCTCATGGGCGAACTGCTCACCGTGAAGCTGCACCAGCTGAACACCAAGATCCTCGTGTTCAACAACTCCAGCCTCGGCATGGTCAAGCTGGAGATGCTGGTCGAGGGCCTCCCGGACCACGGCACCGACCACGAGGACGTCGACTACGCCGCGATCGCCCACGGCGTCGGCATCCCCTCGGTGCGCATCACCGACCCCAAGAAGCTGCGCAAGGACCTGGAGAAGGCGCTGGCGACCGACGGGCCGATGCTGATCGACGTGGTCACCGACCCCGACGCCCTCTCGATGCCGCCGAAGGTCACCGCCCAGCAGATCCGCGGCTTCGCCACCGCGAGCACCAAGATCGTGCTCGGCGGCGGCGTGGGCCGCATGATCGACATGGCGGCCAGCAACGTGCGCAACCTGCCGCGCTGAGGCGGGAGATCATGACCCTCATCCATCCGCGCAGCCTGGAGCGCTGGCAGGAGTGGCGCGGCAGCCGGAGCCGGACCGACGCCGCGCGAGCTGCCGTGGCCGGCCTGGTGCGCTCCGCGCGACCGGGGAAGGCGGCCCGGACAGCACGGGAGAGCACAGGCGCGGCCGCGAGCTCGCTGGTGCTGCACTCCCGCTCGGGCGAGGGCAGCGGCCGGATCCTGGTCGGCGTCGACTCCGCCACGGCCGCCGCCCGCGACGCTCTGCTCACCGCCCTGCCCTACCTCCACGTTCCCGTGGACGTGCTGGCACCGGCGTCGATCGAGCTGCCCGAGCTCGCCGGCACCGACTGGGAGCGCGAGAACCTCCCCGCGGCGCGCGCCGGTCTCGAGGGCCGCGGCATCACCTCGGCCATCACGCTGGGATGGCACCTGCCCGTGGGCCGGCTGGTCCACGAGTGGGCGCTGGAGGCCGACGTCCCCAGTGCCGTCGTCCAGCACACCGCCGTGACCCCGTACACGCCGCCGCTCCCACCGCAGACCACCCTGCTGGCGTGGAGCGACGCCGACGCCGAGTTCCACCGCTCCGGCCGCGACGACCTCGAGGTGCGCACCGTCGGCTCCCAATGGCTGTGGCAGGCCGCGCACGACGTGGCCGGTCCCGCCGGGCCGGGCCACGCGACCGCCGGGCCGGGCCGCGCGACCGCCGGGCCGGGCCACGCGATCGCCGGGACCGGCCCTGCCCCCGATGAGGCCGGCACAGCCGCGGGCGAGACCGACCCCAGTGATGAGCGCCCCGTCTTCCTCGGCCAGCTCGACGCCCTCGAGCTGCCCCGCCGGGTCACCGCCGGCGCCGCGTACTCCGTCTGCCGCTCCGCCGGTGCCTCGTACCGGCCCGGGCCGGGCGAGAGGGATCCCGTCGCCCGCGGCGTCCACACCGTGCTGCGCCGCCGCGGCATCGATCTCGAGGACCCGGCCGCGACGGTGGCGGAGCTGGGCCGTCCGGTCGTCTCGGTGTTCTCCCCCGAGGTGCTCGAGGCTGCGGTGCGGGGCCTGCCCGCCTGGGTCCACGCCCCGCGCGCCCCGTCGTGGGTGCACGAGTACTGGGAGCGGTACGGGATGCGCCGCGCCGGCGGCCCCGCGACCCCCGCGCCGCCGGTAGCGGCCGACGAACCCGCTCGCCTGATCGCCCAGATCCTCGAGGGCGGTGCGTGAGCATTCTGGGCCTGGACGGCCGGCTGCAGCATTACGCCTGGGGATCGACGACGGCGCTGCCGGAGTTCCTGGGCCGCGAGGCGGACGGCACCCCGTGGGCCGAGGCCTGGTTCGGCGCGCACCCGCTGGCTCCCGCGACGATCCCCGGCGGCGGGCGCCTGGACGCGGTGATCGCCGCGGACGGCCCGGCCCTGCTGGGGGAGGACGTCGGCCGCGCCTTCCAGGGCCGCCTGCCGTTCCTGCTGAAGGTGATCGCCCCCGAGCGGCCGCTGTCCCTGCAGGTCCATCCCACGCGCGAGCACGCTGCGGAATCCTTCGCCGCGGAGAACGCCGCCGGGCTCGCCCTGGGCTCCCCGCGCCGCACCTACCGCGATGCGAACCACAAACCGGAGATGCTCGTCGCGCTGACCCGCTTCACCGCACTGTGCGGATTCCGCACCCCGCGCCGGGCCGCCGCGATCCTTGAGGGGCTGGGCACCGACCTCACCGACCGGCTGCACGGGCTGCTGGTCGGCAGCCCGACGGCCCATGGCATGCGCGCCGCCTTCCGCACCCTGGTCTCCGCGTCCATGCGCCCGACGGCGGAGGAGGTCGCCGAGGTGGTCGCTGCCTGCCGGGCGCGGTCGGCGGCTGGCAGCTCGCCCTCACCCCGGATCGACCGGTTCGTCTCGCTGCTGGCCGAGCACCACCCGGGCGACCCCGGCGTCGTCGCCGCACTGCTGCTGAACCCGGTGACGCTGGAGCCCGGGGAGGCGATGTTCGTCCCTCCCGGGGCGCTGCACGCCTACCTCCACGGCATGGGCCTGGAGGTCATGGCCGCCAGCGACAACGTGCTGCGAGCCGGACTGACCCCGAAGAAGGTCGACGCCGACGAGGTCCTCCAGTGCGTCTCCGTCACCGCCGCGCCCCCGCTGCGCGTCGCCCCCGAGCGGCAGAACGCCACGTCGGTCGCCTACTACGCGCCCGTCGACGACTTCGAGCTCGCCCTCACCGAGCTCTCGGACCCTACCGGTCCGCCGCAGCCGTGCCATCCGATCCCGGGGACCGGGCCGAGGATCGTGCTCGGGCTCGAGGGGGAGGTCCTGCTGGGCACGCGCAGCGGCACGCACCTGCTGCCCGCGGGCGGCGCCGCATTCGTCCCGGCGGCCGACGGGCCCCTGCGGGCCGGTGGCAGGGGCAGGTTCGCGCAGGCCAGCGTGCCCTGACGCTCAGGTCGCCCGGTCCTGCGGCGCCGGCAGCTCTCCGTCCTCCGGGGCGGCGGGCAGCTCCCCGTCCTCCTGGGCGAGGCGGAGCTGTTCGCGGATCTCGTCGACGAACTCGATCACCGCGGTGCCGCCGGTGACGGGGCCACCCGCGAGCAGCCCGTCGGCCCCCAGCAGCACCGCGCAGGGAGCGGTGCGTCCGCCGAGCGCCTCTCGGGCACTGAACTGCGGGTCGTAGAGCACGTGCTCGCCCACGCGCTGGGTGGTGCGCTCGCGCAACTGCTCCACGGGCCGCGAGAAGGCGACCTTGACCTGCATGTAGGCGGAGAGGTCACGGTGCCAGCCGGCCACCTGGTCGATCACGCGCTCACACGGGCCGCACCCCTCGGAGACGAACACCAGCAGTACCGCCTGCCGGGCGCTGAGCCGGCGCAGGGTGATCAGCTCCCCGGAGCGCTCCTGGAGCACGCCCGCGGGAATCGCCGCGCGCTCATAGTCCAGCAGCTCATCCTGCTCGACCTCCTCGCCGCCGGAGGCCGACGGGCTCTGCCCGGCCTTCTCGCTATCGGGGACCGACCGGGTCTTTCCTGCCTCCGGCTCGAGGCCGCCGAGGGCCAGCCCCGTCAGCACCACGGCCGTCGCGACCGCGAGCACCCAGGCCAGCAGCGCCAGGGGGTGATACACGAGGATCCGGGTGAGGTCGCCGGCGGCGGCCAGCGCCACCGTGAGCAGTCCCAGCACGCTCAGCAGCACGTTGCGGTACAGCGTGCCGCGGGAGACCGTCGGCGAGCCCAGGGTGCCGAAGCACGAGCACTCCACCGCCTCGTCGACGGTGAGCGCCCGCGCGATGATCACCAGATACGTCACCATCAGCACGGCGATCAGAGCGGCCACCACCGTCTGCAGCGGCACGACCGGCACCCACAGGCCCAGAGCCAGCACGATCTCCGCGACCGGCAGCACCGTGGCGATGGCCGGGTGCCACGAGCGGGCGGGCAGGCGCAGCGAGACCATCGCGTCGGCGGTGATGTCGCGCTGACCGAGCTTGGCCAGCCCGGAGACCAGCAGCGTCATGGTCAGCAGGATCGGCGCGGTGACCAGGACAGTCATCGCCGCGCTCCGTGGTGGGTCGAGAGGCGGCGGCGGGCGGCTCGGGAGCGGGGGTCGGGCATTCTTCGAGAATATCCCCGAACTCCTATCGTGGACCCATGCCGACCCACGATCCCGCCGCGGACATCACGGCCCTGCGCGAGTCCTTCGACGCCGGCACCACCCGCCGGGTCGAGGCCCGCCTGGCCCAGCTGGAGGCCCTGCGCCGCGGACTGCGCGCCGAGCACCGCCGCCTGACCAGCGCTCTCGCCGAGGACCTCGGCAAATCCCGCACCGAGAGCGTGATCACCGAGCTCGGGGTCCTGACCCAGGAGATCGCGCACGTGCGCCGGCACCTGCGCTCCTGGCTGCGCCCCGAACGGTTCCCGCTGGGGCCGCTGCAGGCACCCTCCCGGGCCGAGCTGCACCGCGAACCGCTCGGGCTGGTGCTGGTCATCGCGCCCTGGAACTATCCGCTGAACCTGGCCCTGGCCCCGCTGATCGGCGCGATCGCCGGCGGGAACACCACGATCCTGACCCCCAGCGAGCTCGCCCCGGCCACCTCATCGGCGATCGCGCACCTCGTGCGCACGCATCTGGATCCGGCCTGGGTGCGGGTGGTCGAGGGCGGGGCCGACGAGACCTCCGCCCTGCTCGAACAGCGCGTCGACCTCATCTTCTACACCGGCGGCAGCACCGTCGGCCGGATCGTCGCCCGCGCCGCCGCGGAGCACCTGACGCCGACCGTCCTCGAACTGGGCGGGAAGTCCCCGGTCTTCGTCGACGACGGGGTGGATCTGGCCCGGACCGCGCGCCGCATCGTGTGGGGGAAGTTCACCAACACCGGCCAGACGTGCGTGGCCCCTGACTACCTGATGGCCACTCCGCGCACGGCGACGGAGCTGGTCCCGCACCTGCGGCGGGCCGTGCGGGAGATGTACGGCGCCCGGCCCGAGCGCTCCCCGGACTACGGACGCATGATCTCCACCGACCACTTCGACCGTGTGCTGCGCCTGATCGACGACGACAAGGTCGCCCTCGGCGGCACCGCCGGCGCCGACCGCGCGAGCCGCTACCTCCCGCCGACGATCATGACCGGTGTGGAGCAGGGCGATGCGGTGATGGGGGAGGAGATCTTCGGCCCCGTTCTGCCGATCCTCACCGTCGAGGGCCCGGACGAGGCGATCGTCCGGATCCGCGCCGGCGAGAAGCCGCTGACCGCCTACCTGTTCACCGGCCGCCGGGAGGTCGAGGAACGCTTCACTGCGGAGACCTCCTCGGGCTCCCTGGCGCTGGGGATGACCCTCGCCCACGTCGGCTCACCCACCATGCCGTTCGGCGGGATCGGCGCCTCGGGCTCCGGTGCGTACCACGGGCGGGCCGGCCTGGAGACCTTCACCCACGCCAAACCGGTGGTCCGCAAACCCCTGCGGCCGGACACCCTGCGCCTGGTCTACCCGCCCTATCGCGGCCTCAAGCGGAGACTGCTGGGGCGCGTGCTTCGCTGACCCGGGTGGAGTGCCTCGCGGCCCGGGCGGCGCGGGAGCCCAGGTTCTCGTCCACAGTCCAGCGCTCGTTCAGGGCGCATCGGGCCGCGCGAGGCTATCGTCGTCGAAGGCCTCTGCAGGCCGATGGACCGAAGGAGCGTGCGCGCCATGACCCAACCGCCTCCAGGACTGCCGTCGTTCCCCGGCGCCCAGCCGCCGGGAGGAATGCCGCCGGGCAGCCCGCCCTCGGGTGGACCGCCGCACGGTGGCATCCCCTCGGGGCCCGGGTCACCCGGCCCCTTCGGAGCGTCCCCGAACCCCGGGCCCTCCGGCCGGAGCCGGCCCGAGGACCCGAACCTCATCAACGGTGCGACCACGCACGGGGTACTCGGTCGCAGACGGATCCGGCACCCGTGGGAGCTGCCTCTCCTGGCCGTCGGCATCGGACTGACGGTTCTGACCTATGCCGGGTGGATCGCCCTCATGGTCTCGACCGTCGTGCTGCAGGTCCTGGAGGGTGAGGCGACGGTCAGCGAGCTGTGGCGGTATGTGGGGTTCATCCCCTTCGCCCTCCAGCTCGTGGCGATCCTCCCGCTGTTCCCGATCCTGGCCTGGTGGGCGCGTGCGGTGATGTACGCGCGGATGCGGGCCACGGCCGTGCGCATGAGCCCTACCCAGTTCCCCGAGGGGTATCGGATGGTGGTCGAGGCCGCCCAGCAGTACGGCATGCGCCGGGTACCCGATGCCTACGTGCTGATGGGCAACGGAGTCGTCAACGCCTTCGCCGCGGGCCACGGCTTCCGTCGCTTCGTGGTGATCCACTCGGACATGTTCGAGGTCGGCGGAGAGAACCGTGACCGGGAGGCACTGCGCTTCGTCATCGGGCACGAGGTGGGCCACCTCGCCGCCGGGCACGTCTCCTACTTCCGACTGGTCTTCGCCAACGTGCTGCGGATGATCCCGATCCTGGGCTCCGCGTTCTCGCGAGCCCAGGAGTACACGGCCGACAACTTCGGCTACAGCTTCGCGCCGGAGGGTGCACCGGGGGTGGTCGGCGTGCTCTCGGGCGGCAAGTACCTCAATGCCGAGGTCAACGTCAACGAGGTCGCTGATCGCGCCGCGACCGATCCCAGCTTCTTCGTCCACTGGGTCAACTGGCTGTCCTCCCACCCGGTGATCACGTGGCGTGCCCACGCTCTGCGTGATCGCTCCAAGCCCGGGTCCCTGTGGATCCGACCGGGCGGTGCGCTGTTCCGTTCGCCGCTGCCTCCGGGGCATGTGTGGTCCTCGAAGTTCCCCACCCCCGGAGACGCCATGGCCATGCTCGAGGCCGCGGATCGGACTCGGCCGGCCGGGACCGGCGACCAGTTCGGCCGTTTCCCCGGTGCGGACTACTCGTCGCGTCCCCCGCTGCGATCCCTGCAGGTCTCTGCGCCGCTGCTGTCGGATCGCACCGACTACGTGATCCCACCGGGACCCTATCGCGACGACGCCGACGGCACGGAGCCCGACGCCGGCGCGGATCCCTTCGGGCGCACAGGGCCGAGAGGGCCGACGGGATGGACGGGGTAGGAGCTGCCCGGCAGGCCCTTCGTCCTCCACGCGCGGCCGGGCGGCGACTGAACGGACACTGGAGGGAGTGCCTATCCTGCTGAGGTGACTCCCGACCTCAGCGCACCGGCCCAGACGGTGCGCCGCAAGCCCCTCCTCGCGGTGCTCCTGGCGCCGCTGTTCATGGCACTGGTGGCCGTGAGCGTCATCAACGTCGCCCTTACCGCCATCGGGGAGAGCCTCGAGGCGGATACGGGCGGGCTGCAGTGGGTGATCTCCGGGTACGCACTGGCGTTCGGGATGCTGCTGGTGCCCGCCGGCCGCGCCGGGGACGTCACGGGCAGGCGCCGGATGCTGATCGTCGGCATCGCCGTGTTCACGGTCGGCTCCCTGCTCAGCGGCTTCGCCCCGTCGGTCGAGGTGCTCAACGCCGCCCGCATCCTCCAGGGCGTCGGCTCGGGGCTGCTGAACCCGCAGACGGTCGCGCTGATCCAGCAGCACTTCCGCGGCCAGGACCGCGCCCGCGCCTTCGCGCTGCTGGCGACCACGGTCGCCGTCGCCACCGCCGTCGGCCCCGTCATCGGCGGCCTGCTGATCCAGGTGCTGGGCCCCGACCAGGGCTGGCGATGGATGTTCCTGATGAACGTCCCGATCGGCATCGCCGCCATCGCCGGCGCCTTCAAGGTCATCCCCGACGACCACGTCCGAGCCACGCGTCGCCCGGACCTCGACCCCGTCGGCACCGTGCTGCTGTGCGTGGCGATCCTCGGGGTGATGCTGCCGTTCCTCGAGCGCGGCGTCAGCCCGCTGGTGTGGCTGTCCTTCCCCGTCGGCCTGGCGGTGCTGGGCCTGTGGTGGTGGTGGGAGCAGCGCTACAAGCTCTCCGGCCGGCCGCCGATGGTCGACACCGCGATCTTCACCTCCCGCGCATTCCGCAACGGCATCCTCATCGTCTCGATCTACTTCCTCGGCGCCACCAGTGTGTGGATCATCGTGCCGCTGTACCTGCAGATGCACCTCGAGCACTCCGCCTTCGAGGCCTCCCTGATGGGCCTGCCGTCCTCGGCCGCGGCCGCGGTGACCTCGCAGGTCGCCGGCCGGTACGTGCTCGCACTCGGGCGCCGCCTGGTGATCGCCGGGTTCGCCATCGCCTTCACCGGCCTGCTGGGCACCGCTCTGCTGGCCGGTTTCGTCGAGAGCGGGGCGATCGCGTTCTGGTGGCTGGCCGCGCCGCTGATGCTGATGGGCTTCAGCCAGGGCATGACCATCTCCCCGAACCAGACCCTGACCCTGCACTCGGTCGATCCCCGCTTCGGGGGCGTGGCCGGCGGGATCCTCCAGCTCGGCCAGCGCACCGGCGCGGCGATCGGCACCGCGATGATCCCCGGCGTCATCTTCGCCCTCACCGAGGGCGGCCACGCGTGGCTCGAGGCGTTCATCATCGCGATCGCGATCATCATGGCGCTGACCCTCGTGGCCATGGCCGTCAGCGTCGCCGACCGGGCCCGCGAGAAGTCCAGCCCGGGAGCGCTGTGACGTCGCGGCGGCAAGGCTCTCAGGCGGTGAATCCCGCCGAGGCGCGGGTAGCGTGGCGGGGAACAGACAGAAGATTCTGCACAAGGACCGACCAGCCGCGAGAGGACGATCTCCGTGACCACTGACCTCACCTCCCACGACTTCGCCGGCCAGATCGCGATCATCACCGGCGCTGCCTCCGGTATCGGCCACGCCATCGCGACCCATCTGGCCCAGCGCGGGGCCCGCATCGCCGGCGTCGACATCGCCTCCGGCCTGGATGAGGCGGTCGCCGCCCTGCCCGGCGCCGGCCACCTGCCCGTGAGCGCGGACATCTCCGACGCGGACGCAGCCTCCGAGGCCGTCTCCCGGGTGACCACGGAGCTCGGAGCGCCCCACGTCCTCGTCAACTCCGCCGGCATCGGCCGCTTCGCCCCCGGCGAGCAGGTGCCGGCGAAGGACTGGCAGGCCACGCTCGCGGTCAACCTCTCCGGCAGCTTCTTCATGGCCCAGGCCGCCGGCCGCGCCATGCTCGAGGCCGGATACGGGCGCATCGTCTCCATCGCCTCCCAGGCCGCCGAGATCGGACTGGCCGAGCACGCCGCCTACTCCGCCAGCAAGGCGGGCATCCTGGGCTTCACCCGAGTGCTCGCGGTGGAATGGGCCTCGCGCGGCGTCACCGTCAATGCCGTCTCCCCGACCATCGTCGACACCGCTCTCGCCCGCGAGATCTGGGTGGGGGAGAAAGGGGCGAAAGCCCGCGAGGAGATCCCGGCGGGGCGTTTCGCCGACCCCGGTGAGGTCGCTTCCCTGGTCGCTTTCCTCGCCGGCCGGGACGCCGCCATGATCACCGGCGAGAATGTGCGCGTCGACGGCGGCCGTTCCGTGATCTGATCCCGGGTCTGCAGTGCCCCTCGGCGAGTTGAGATCCGGCCGAGGCCAATAGCCCTTCCAGGGGCTCGCCTTGAAGGACATTTCCTGCGCGTCCGGTAAAAATCGGGCAAAAACCGCGGTCGGGATTGGTCAGGAAGGCTATTCCCGGTGCTCCGGGCCAGGCAACGTAGAGGGTGCCCCGGTACGGAGCGCAGGCCACCAGCCCGCAGCAGGGGAGCATCGCCGGTCCGCCGGTCGACAGCTTCCCGCTCCCGCCCCTTCCCCCGTGTCCCGAGGAGCCTTCCCATGGCCACTGCACGCCGCACCCCCTCCCACCGCGCCGACGGCGGCGCCGTCTACTTCCGCGGAGCTCGCGTGGCGCCCAAGATGGCCGCTGCCACCGGCGGCGCCGTCGTGGCCGCCGGGCTGAGCATCGGCGGCGCCGGTGTCGCCACCGCTGACCAGTCCGTGTGGGACGAGGTCGCCCAGTGCGAGTCCGGCGGCAACTGGTCGATCAACACCGGCAACGGCTACTACGGCGGTCTGCAGTTCTCCAGCTCCACCTGGACGGCCTTCGGCGGCGGCGAGTACGCCTCGAGCGCCGACGACGCGACCAAGGCCGAGCAGATCGCGGTCGCCCAGCGCACCCTCGCCGAGCAGGGCCCCGGCGCCTGGCCCACCTGCGGTGCCAAGGCGGGCCTGACCAGGTCCAACGGCGGGGCCGACCCCGATGCGCAGCCCGCCGGGGGCTCCAGCAGCGGCTCCACCGGCGGCGGCACGAGCACCGGCGCCCCGTCCGAGACCTCCGGTGCACTCGCCGTCGACGGCAAGTTCGGCCCCAAGACCACGGCGGCTCTGCAGTCCTGGATCGGCGTCAGCGCCGACGGCTCGCTCTCGACCAGCGACATCAAGGCTCTCCAGGCCAAGATCGGCGCGAGCGTGGACGGCAAGATCGGCTCGGAGACCACCGGCAAGCTGCGCACCACGATCGGGCTCAGCGACAACGGCACCTGGGACTTCCGCACCAGCTACTCCACCACCAAGGCGCTCCAGCAGTTCCTCAACGACGGCGCCCCCGCCGCGAGCACGCCCAGCAGCTCCGGCTCGGAGGGCTCCGGCTCGAGCAGCTCCGCCGACCTCGTGGTCGACGGCAAGTTCGGCCCCAGGACCACGGCGGCTCTGCAGTCCTGGATCGGCGTCAGCGCCGACGGCTCGCTCTCGACCAGCGACATCAAGGCTCTCCAGGCGAAGATCGGTGCGGAGGTCGACGGCAAGATCGGCTCGGAGACCACCGCCAAGCTGCGCGCCGCCATGGGCCACAGCAGCAACGGCGTGTGGGACTTCCGCAACAGCTACTCGACGACCAAGGCGCTCCAGGAGTTCCTCAACTCCCACTGAGCGGGTTGCTGGGCCGGCATCAGGCACGAGCCCACTGGCACGAAGGTGTAGCTGAGCGGCATCTGCCCCCTCTCAGGGGAGGGCAGATGCCGCTCCACTACATGGTCGTGCCATCCCCCGTGTCGATGCCGGGTCGATGCTGGCGACGATGCCCGGCTGATCACGCCTCAGCCGTGTAGCCGCTCACCCGCCCAGCCGCATCCAGGCGTCGTTGCGCACGCGCACTCCGAGAGTCACCGCGCGGGCGATCATGAAGATCAGCGTGCACGCCACCCAGAGCGCGGCCAGGGCCCACGCCCCGTGCCAGTCGGAGTAGTAGACCAGCGCTGCGAAAGGCAGGGTGACGGCCGCGTTGAGGACGCCGGCCTTGGCCAGGTAGGGAGCATCTCCCGCGCCCATCAGCACCCCGTCCAGCACGAACACGTAGCCCGCCACGGGCTGGGCGATCATGAGGATCCACAAGGCCGCGCGCAGGTTCTCCTGCACCGCGACGTCGGGGGTGAACAGACCTGGGATCACGTAGCTGGCCCCCAGCAGCAGTATCCCGGTGGCCACGCCCCCGCCGACGCCCCACACCATCAGCCGGCGGGTCACCGCGCGCACGGAGGCGGCATCGGCCGCGCCGAGGAACCTCCCCGTCAGCGCCTGGCCCGCGATCGCGAGGGCGTCGAGGGCGAGGGCGAGCAGGTTGAACACGGTCAGGGCGATCTGGTGGGCGGCCAGCTGCACGGCTCCGAGCTGGGTGGCCACGAGCGTCCCGGCCAGCAGCACCACGCGCAGCGAGACGGTGCGCACGAACATCGGCACCGACTCGCGGCCGGCCGAGGCGACCTGCCCGAGGTGCGGCCGCAGGGGTGCACCGTGGCGACGCGCGGCGCGGGACACCAGCACCAGCAGCACCCCGGCCATGCCCCACTGCGCGATGACCGTCCCGAGGGCGCTGCCCGCGATCCCCAGATCCAGGGCGAAGATCAACGTCCAGTTCAACGGGATGTTCACCACCGCGCCCGAGACGGCGACGATCAGCGGCAGCTTCGCGTCCTGCAGGCCGCGCAGGAGCCCGGTCGCGGACTGCACGGCGAGCATCGCCGGCACCCCGAACGCGCTCAGGCGCAGATACGTCGTCGCCTCGTCGAGCACTTCGGGCGAGGGCCCGAACAGGGCCAGGATCCAGCGGCCGCCGACGGCGAGCAGGATCAGCGCACCCGCCCCGATCATCAGCGCCAGCCAGCAGGCGTCGACGCCGCGCGCGATCGCTTCGCGGGTGCGGCCGGCCCCGAACGCCCGCGCCACCGACGCCGTGGTCGAGTAGGCCAGGAACACCGAGAGCCCGATCACCGTGGTCAGCACCGCGGAGGCCAGGCCCAGGCCGGCGAGTGAGACGGTGCCGACCCGGCCGATGAACGCGGAGTCCACCAGCAGGAACAGCGGCTCGGCGATCAGCGCGCCGAGGCTGGGCACGGCCAGCCTTAGGATGTCGCGGTCGACGACGCGGCGGGCGGCGGCCTTCGAGGCCGGACCGGTGGCAGCGGGGGAGGTGGAACCAGGAGATGCGGGGTCGGGCACGGTCCCATTGTCCTCCCAGGGCGCACGGCCCGGAAAATCGCCCCGGAAAGGAGAACAGGGGCTGCGGGGCGGCCGACCGACGGACCTGGATTCTCCTACGGACGTCGGATACACCGATACAGATTCGTATGGAACAGTTCGGCGTGGAGGGCCCGCCGCCGATTCCTCCGGGCGCGGGACCTGCCGTGCCGCTTCGCCGCCGCACGCATCGCACCGCTCGAGGAGCACGATGAACCGCCTCGCCCGTCTGAGCCTGAACAACCGCTCCTTCATCGCCCTGGTCTGCATCGCCGTGTCGATCATCGGTGCCTTCGCGATGACGACGATGCGTCAGGAGCTCATCCCCTCCGTCGCGCTCCCGCAGATCCAGGTGGTCACTCCCGCACCGGGCTCGTCCTCGGAGCAGGTCCAGGAGCGCATCAGCCGCCCTGTCGAGCAGGCCCTCAGCGGGCTGGAGAACGTCGAATCGACCTCGTCGACCTCGCAGGCCGGCACCTCGATGGTCACGGTCGAGCTGACCTACGGCACGGACGTCGCGCGCTCGACCAACCAGGTCGACGCGGCCCTGACCCGCATCGAGGACCAGCTGCCCGAGGACGCCGACCCCCAGGTCATCTCCGGCGGCACCAGCGACCTGCCGGCCGTCGTCGTCTCCGTCTCCTCCGATCTGGAGCCGACGGAGCTCGCCACCCGGCTGGACGCCTCCGTGACGGAGGAGCTCGAGCGGGTCCAGGGTGTCTCCTCGGTCGCCGTGATCGGCGCGCCCGAGGAGATCGTGCGGATCAGCCCGGACGAGGCGGCCCTGGCCGACAACGGGCTCACCGAGAACGACATCGCGACCGCCCTGGACGAGCACGGCCTGTCCGTGCCGGGCGGCACCGTCACCGATGAGAACCGCAGCCTCGACGTGGTCCTGGGCCAGTCCCTGGACAGCATCGAGAGTCTCGAGACCATCGAACTGCTCCCGGCCGGCGACGGCCAGCAGGGCGAGGGCCAGGAAGCAGAGCCGGGGCAGGCCGGTGAGGACTCTCAGCCGGGCGAGGAGGCACTGCCGGGCCAGGACGCCCAGGCCCAGCCGCAGGAACCGGTCACCCTCTCGGAGGTCGCCACCGTCGAGCGCACCACCGAGGAGGCCACCTCGATCTCCCGCACCAACGGCCGCGAGTCGCTGGTCGTGATGGTCACCGCCACCACAGACGGCAACGTCGTGGACATCTCCGAGGACGTCGAGGGCGTGCTGGCGGACACC
This sequence comes from Brachybacterium sp. SYSU DS0246, assembly GCF_059391765.1. Classification (NCBI taxonomy): domain Bacteria; kingdom Bacillati; phylum Actinomycetota; class Actinomycetes; order Micrococcales; family Dermabacteraceae; genus Brachybacterium; species Brachybacterium sp. SYSU DS0246. Next base: position 15,167 of record NZ_JBZXYT010000012.1, read on the forward strand.
CTGCCGGACGTGGGCGGCAACGCCGAGAGCGACGTCGTCTTCGATCAGGCGCCGTTCATCGAGGAATCGATCGTGGCGCTCGCCGAGGAGGGCCTGCTGGGGCTGATCTTCGCCGTCGGCGTGATCCTGCTGTTCCTGCGGCGGGTGCGGCCGACGGTCGTCACCGCCATCTCCATCCCCACCTCGCTGCTGATCGCCTTCATCGGCATGCTGGTGACCGGGTACACGCTGAATATGCTGACCCTGGCGGCGCTGACCATCTCCATCGGCCGCGTGGTCGACGACTCGATCGTGGTGATCGAGAACATCACCCGTCACCTCGCCTACGGCAAGGCCAAGATGCGCGCCATCCTCGATGCGACCGGGGAGGTCGCCGGCGCGATCACCGCCTCCACCCTGGCGACGGTGGTGGTGTTCCTGCCGATCGCGGTCGTCTCCGGCCTGGCCGGTGAGCTGTTCCGGCCCTTCGCGCTGACCGTCGGCATCGCCATGCTCAGCTCCCTGCTGGTGGCGCTGACCATCGTGCCGGTTCTGGCCTACTGGTTCCTGCGCTCCCCGAAGGGCCACGAGGACCTCGATCCTGCCGACGCCGCCGAGGCTGCCCGAATCCGCCAGGAGTCCGAGGCCCGCGAGGAGCGCGGCTGGCTGCACCGCCTGTACGACCGCATCCTCCACATCACCCTCGACTCGCTGCTGCGCCGGCTGCTCACGCTCGCCGCCTCCGTCGCCGTGCTGGTCGCCACCGTGTTCCTGATCCCGCTGGTCAACGTCAACTTCCTGGGGGACACCGGGCAGAACATCGCCTCCCTCACCCAGACCCTGCCCCCGGGGACCAGCCTGCAGCAGTCCTCCGAGAAGGCCTCCGAGGCGGAAGAGGCGCTGCTCGAGGTCGACGGTGTCGAGACGGTCCAGACCACCATCGGCGGCGGCTCGACCGGCTTCGGGGGCGGCGGCGCCGAGAACGAGATCAGCTACTCGATCACCACCGAGACCGACGCCGACCAGGCCGCCGTCCAGGAGGACATGGTCGCCGCCCTGGAGGACCTCCCGGACTCCGGCACCGTCGAAGCGGCCGACGTCGCCTCCCCCACCGGCTCCAGCTCGATCGACATCCTGATCACCGGCCCCACCTCCGAGGCCCGCCAGGACGCGAACGACGCGATCCTCGCCGAGCTCGACCCGGTTCCCGACGGCGTCGAGGAGGTCACCAGCGACCTGCAGGCCGATCAGCCCACCGCGGTGGTCACCGTCGATCGGGAGGCCGCCGGCCGGTTGGGGCTGACCGAGGACACCGTGATCGGCATGGTCGCGGCACAGATGTACCCCGGGGCCATCGGCACCATCACCCTGGACGACGACGAGCTGGACATCTACGTCGAGCGCGGCGAGAGCGTGGACACCCTGGACGAGCTCCGCGGCCTCGAACTGGCCGGGGGGATCCCGCTGACCGACATTGCCTCGGTCGAGGAGGAGCAGTCCCGCCCCCAGATCGCCACCCAGGACGGACTGGAGACCGTCACGGTCTCCGTCACGCCCGAGGGTGAGGACGTTGGTCCGGCGACCGACGCGGCCAACGCCGCGATCGAGGACGCCGACCTGCCCGACGGCGTCGACGCGACCGTCGGCGGCACCGCCGAGGACATCAACGAGACCTTCGGCCAGCTCGGCATCGCCATGCTCGCCGCGATCCTGCTGGTGTACGTGCTGCTGGTGTGGATCTTCAAGTCCCTCGTCCAGCCGCTGATCCTGCTGGTCTCGATCCCCTTCGCCGCCACCGGCGCCCTCGGGCTGCTGATCATCACCCAGGTCCCGCTGGGCCTGCCCTCGATGATCGGCCTGCTGATGCTCGTGGGCATCGTGGTCACCAACGCGATCGTGCTGATCGATCTGGTCAACCAGTACCGCCGGCAGGGCATGAGCCTGGAGGAGGCGCTGCATCGCGGGGCCGGCAAGAGGCTGCGGCCGATCCTGATGACCGCGGCGGCGACGATCTTCGCGCTGATCCCGATGGCGCTGGGCATCACCGGCAACGGCGGGTTCATCGCGCAGCCGCTGGCCGTGGTCGTGATCGGCGGCCTCGTCTCCTCGACCCTGCTGACGCTGGTCATCGTCCCGGTGCTCTACCGGATCGCCGAGGGCCCGGGGGAGCGGCGCCGGCTCCGCGAGGAGGCTCGACTGGCCGAGCTGCGCGAGGCCCGCCACCGCGAGGCCCGCGATCGGGCCGCGGCCGAGCAGGAGGAGACCCGGCGCAGCGAGGAGCGGCGCACCCGCAGCAGCCGCTCCGTCAACCCCGCCGGGTCCCCGGCGCCGGCGCCCGCGTCGGGAGAGGACCCCGCCGCGGGGGAGCGCTCCACCGCACGGGAGGGCGTCGCGCCGAGCGAGGGCAGCGGCCACCGGGGCACGCGGCGCTCGCTCAAGGAGCGCGGCGGCATCGTCGGGATCATCCGACGCCGTCGCGGGCGTGACTGACCGGCTCGTGACGCGGCACCGGCCGCTTCGCGGCTGACGGGCCTGCGCCGACCGCTGCCGGTCCCCGGCGCAGCCCGTCCCCTACGATGCGACCATGCCCCTGCAGAGCCTGCGCGAGTCGCTCGCCGGTGCCGCGACGGGCGGGTGGTCGGTGCGCACCCGCGTGCTGTCCGTGGTGCTCGCCTTCATGGTGGTGGGGCTCGCCGTCACCGGCCTGCTCACCTATGCGTCCCAGTTCGGTGTGCTCGAGGACCGCGTGGAGGCCGAGCTGGAGCAGGAGCTGCGCGAGCTGGATCTGATCGCGAACGCCACCGAGGACGACGGCTCCCACCTCCACACCTCCGTGGACAGCGTGCTGAACGCCGCCACGGAGTCCGCGGCGCCCTCGGACAACGAATCGGTGCTGGCCGTGATCAACGGCGAACCGCTGTACAAGCCGCAGGCACAGGATTTCGACCTGGTCGCAGAAGGGCCCGCCGAGTCGCCGACGGTGCTGGAGGACATCCTGGCCGTGCACGAGCCGGGCCGTACGGTCTCCACCAGTCTGGACGTCGACGGACGCGAGGTGAAGGCCCTGGTGGCCTCCGTACAGGTGGCGGGGGACGACTCGGAGGGGATCTTCGTCGTCGCCAATGACATCGGCGCCCAGAAGCAGGAGCTGTGGAGGTCCGTGGCCACCTTCTCGGCGCTGTCCGTGGTGACGCTGATCGTGGCCGGCGCAGTCGGCTACCTCGTCACGGGGCGACTGCTCAGACCGCTGGAGACGCTGCGCGCTGCGACGGAGGAGATCACGGTCGACGACCTCGGCCGCCGGGTCCCCGTCCCCGAGGGACAGGACGACATCGCCGCTCTGGCCCGCAACTTCAACCGGATGCTCGAACGGATCCAGGCGGGGTTCGCCGAGCAGCGGCGCTTCATGAGCGACGTCGGCCACGAGCTGCGCACCCCGCTGACGATCGTGCACGGGACCCTGGAGACGGCCGACGCCGAGGACCCCGCCGACGTGCGCGAGGCCCACGAGATCGCCATGGACGAGCTCGACCGCATGGGACGCGTCGTCGGGGACCTCTCGGAGCTGGCGGCCTCGACCCGTCCCGACTACGTGCGCACCCGGCCCGTGGACCTGGCCGCCTTCGCCCGCTCCGCGCTCGCACGGATGGAGCACATCGCCGACCGCGACTGGGTGCTGGACCGGGCCGCGGACGTCACGGCCGACGCCGACGAGCAGCGCCTGACGCAGGCCGTCGTCCAGCTCGCCGCCAATGCCGCGCGCTACAGCGAGGAGGGCAGCAGGGTGCGGTTCGCGGTGGACCGGGTGCTGGGACCGGACGGCCCGGAGATCCACCTCAGCATGCAGGACGAGGGCGTCGGCATCGCCGAGCAGGACCAGCAGCGGATCTTCGAGCGGTTCGCTCGGGTCGACAACGACCGCGGCTCGGGCACCGGCCTGGGCCTGCCCATCGTGCAGGCGATCGCGCAGGGACACGGCGGGGACGTTCGCCTGTCCTCGCAGCCCGGCCGTGGCTCCACGTTCACCATCGTGATCCCGCAGCATGCGCGGCCGGCGGGGAGCGGACCGGGCGGGCCGGGGGAGGCCGAGCCCGGGGATACTGGGCCGACGGGCACAGGCGCGGGCACGGGCACGCAGGCGCCGCAGACGAAGGGAGCAGGCCGCCGATGAGGATCCTGATCGCCGAGGACGAAGCACGGATCGCACGATTCGTCGAGCGCGGGCTCAAGGCCAACGGGTACGCCTCGAGCGTGGTCGAGGACGGCATCAGCGCACTGGACCTCGCCTCCAGCGGCGACTTCGACCTGCTGATCCTCGATGTGGGACTGCCGCGGATGGACGGCTTCCAGGTGCTCAGGGCGCTGCGGGAGATGGAGGTGGACCTTCCCATCCTCATGGTCACCGCTCGCACCGGGGTCGAGGACACGGTCCAGGGGCTCGAGGCCGGCGCCAACGACTACATCGCCAAACCCTTCCGCTTCGAGGAGCTGCTGGCCAGGGTGAAGCTGCGTGCGCGCGAGGCGGCGGGCGCCGGCGCGGCCGGCAGCGATGTGCTCGAGCTCGGGGACCTGCGTCTGGACCTGCGCACGCGGGTCGCCACGTTCCGCGACGAGCCGGCCGACGGGGACGGCGAGGGCGCGCCTGCCGACCGGGCCGAGGAGTCCGGCGGCGCGGCCGGTCCGGAGCGCTCGGTCGAGCTGTCCTCGCGGGAGTTCACGATGGCACGGGTGTTCCTCGAGAATCCCCGTCAGGTGCTCACCCGCGACCTGCTGCTGTCGAGGGTCTGGGGCTACGACTACGACGGCGCCTCGAACGTGGTCGACGTGTACGTCGGATACCTCCGCGGCAAGCTGGGCGCACGTCGCTTCGTGACCGTCCGCGGCGCCGGGTACAAACTCGTGGACCCGCGCGCGTGAGGCCCCGCCTGACGAGCCGGCCACGCGCACCCCGGCCCGTGATGCCTCGGGCGCGGCCAGCACATGAGAGGCCTCTCATGACGAGTTCACGCCCGTTTCATCGCAGGTGGGGACCATGAAAGACGTGAAGGCTCTCCGTACCGCCGCAATCATCCTGGCTGTCGCGCTCGCGGCGGTCGGCCTCGCCGCGCTGCCCGCCGTGGAGCAGACGGGGGTGGACCGTCCGGGCATCGTCGTGGAGGAGGACGCCGCCGCCTCCGACGGGGGCGGATCCTCCGGTGGCCTGCCCGGTGACGTGCCGGAGTCCTCGCAGGCCGGCGACAGCGCGGGGGAGGGGGCCGTGGAGATCCCGGAGGCCGAGGCCGGAGCCGGGTCCTCGGGCTCGGAGGCCTCCTCCGCCGGCGACGGGGTCTCCCTCGAGCCGGCTCCCTCGCCGAAGCCGGCCCCGGAACCCTCCGCAACCCCCGAGTCCGACGGCTCCGGGCAGGGCAGCTCCAGCGGTTCCAGCAGCTCCAGCGGGTCCAGTGGTGCCGGCGGCACATCGAGCAGCGAGGACGGGGGCTCCACGGGCACGACGCAGCGCCCCTCCGACACCTGCGAGTGGGACGACGGGGGCTGGGAGTGCGAGGACGATACGTCCACCCGCAGCGCCGACGCCGACGACGACGATGATGACGACGGCGACGACGATGAGGGGGACGACGACGATGAGGACGACGAGGACGACTGACCGCGCCCGCCTGGACGACTGACCGCGTCCCCTGGGGCGACTGACTGATCTCGCCCGGGCGACTGACCGGTCCCGCCTGGAGGACTGACCGATCTCGACCGGTCTCGGCGCTACTCGTCCTCGCTGTCCGTCCCGACGCCGGCGGTGGTGCCGCGCTCGGCGGCCGTGAGCGAGCGCAGCCGGTATTCGCGTGCCTCGAGCCGACGGGCGAGGTCATCGGATCCGGTCAGCAGGACCATGCCGGGATACCCGGTCAGCACCCGCTCCAGCATCCTGCGCCCGTCGTCATCCAGATCGCCCTCGAGGGCGTCGACGATCAGCAGCGGCGGCGTCCCGTACAGGGCACGGGCCAGGGCGAGCCGGGCGCGGTCGCCGCGCCCCAGCGGTTCGCCGCCGCGTCGCAGACGGGTGCGCGCGCCATCGGGCAGTGCGGAGACGTCCAGGCCGACGAGGTCCAGGATCTCCTGGTCGTGGGCCGCGTCCAGGTCGGGGCGGCGGTAATGCAGTGCCCGTGCCACCGTGCCCGGCTCGAAGACAGCGCCGGCACCTGCGTAGCCGACGAGCATCCGCACCCGCTTGGAGCGCAGAGCCCGCAGGTTCTCACCGGCCACCCACGTCGCATCGGGAGCGGCACCCTCCGGGCCGGGGGAGAGCTCGAGCAGCCGTCGCACGAATTCGCGCGGGGCCGCAGGGTCCTCACTGACCAGCCGCACCCGATCGCCGGTCCACGCCCGCAGCGCATCACCGGGCTCCGTCAGGCCCGGCAGCTCGAGGTGGACGAGGCGCTCGGCTCCCTGCCCGGCCGGTGGCATCACCGGCGGGGCGGCCTCCGCACCGGCCCGGCGACGTGCCGAGGCCTGTTCACGGCGGGCCGCCGCGCCGGCCAGGGCGGGCCCGAGCACCATTCGCGCGGCCCGGTAGGTCTGGCGGTACTCCACGATCCGCCCGATCTCGAGAACGGGGGTCGAGGCGATCCCGGCCACGGCCATGGCCGCCATCGTGACCCCGGGGGCGAGACCCAGGAAGGCGCCGGTGGCGGCCACCAGCAGCGCGGTCAGGGTCGAGGCGACGATCCCTCCGGCGCGGATGGTCCCCACCGTCTCGGCGCGATCCACCGCGATCTCGACCAGGCGGCCCGAGGCGTCCCGGAGGTTGCGCAGCTCGCGGCGGGTCCCGCCCGAGGCGAGGATCCCGTCGGACGCTGTCACCGTGTCGGCGATCCGGGAGGCGAGCCGGCCGCGGGTGCGCCGCATCCGGCGCGTCTTGACCAGCGCGGTGCGCGCCCAGAACACCAGGCACAGGCCGAGCACCAGCAACGGAGCGGCCATCGCGAGGGCGAGCGCGGGGTGGAGCACGGCGAGGGTGACGAGGCTGCCGCCGATCAGCGGCACCGCCACCGTGAGCGGGGCGATGCCCTGGGAGACCCAGTTGCGCACCCCGGAGAGATCATTGGTGGTGCGGGCGACGGTCACGCCCAGGGAGGTCGCGTGCCCGGGAGTGAGGGCGTCGCCGAGCAGGTGCAGCCGCAGCTGATGGACGTAGTCCTGACCCAGCTTCTCGGCCACCACCCGCTCGTGCACCTTCAGCGCGCCGACCGCGAGGGCGGCGAGGACCAGCAGGACCAGCGCCCGCAGCAGCAGCGGGGAGGCTCCCGTCGGAGCCTCCTGGAGCTTGACCAGCGCCCACGCCGACAGGGCCGCGAGCCCGGCCTGACCGAGGCCCAGCAGCACCAGGACGCTCAGCCAGCGGCGTCGCACGCCCCGCAGCAGCGGAGGCAGCGGCGGCGGGTTCCGCAGCAGTCCGTCGGCGTCCTCACGGGGTTCCCGCTCGCGCCCATTGCGCTGACGGGATGCCGGCCCGGCCGGCTCCCGCTCACGCGATGCCGGCCCGCTCTCACGCCATGCCGGCTCGGCCGGCTCACGCGATGCCCGCCCGCTCTCACGCCATGCCCGCCGGCGCTCACGCAGCATCGGCGCCGTGCTTTCCGAGCAGTTCGGCGACCAGCCCGCGGGCGATACCGGCATCGGCCAGGTCGAAGGTCGGCACGACGGGGATCTCGAGCGCCCGGCGGGACTCGGCCGTGGCCAGCGGGGAGCTGGTCAGGACCCCCGAGACGAAGCTCGGGACGTGGCCGAGCGTGGCCAGCGCCGTCACCCCTCCGACCGCGCCGAGCGCATCGCCCGCGGAGAAGACCACCTCGTCCACCACCCGGCAGAACTCCGCATCGCCCAGCAGGCGGGCGGTCTCGCCCTGGTAGAGCCCGTCGGCGATCTCCAGCAGGACCACGTCCGGCGCCGCACCGCCACCGGCGAGCTCGTCGGCCATGGACAGGAACAGGTCCCGCACCTCGTCGGCCCCGAGCTGGAACGTCGAGGCGTAGCCGAAGTCGGTGAAGTCCAGGACCCGATGGGCGCCGGCGTCGAGGAAGAGGTTGTAGTCGTTGCCGGCGCCTGTGCCCGTCGCCTTGCCGGCGGCGACGCGCAGACCGGCTGCGGCGAGACCGTGGGCGAGCTGGGCGAGCACGGTGGACTTGCCGGAGTTCATGGACGTCCCCAGCACCGCGATCACCGGCGCGTGATGGGCGGGGCGATCGGTACGGGAGGCCACCCCGGGCGCGATCCGATGCGCGGCGGCCCGAGACAGGGTGAGGGGACCGTGCTCATCGCGCAGGACCCCGATGGGCTCGATCTCGGTGGGGGAGCCGACGCCGGCGTGCTGCTCGAGCACGCGCGAGGCGAGTCCCCCGGCGGCCGCGAGGTGAGCGGGGCCGAGGTCGGCCGGGACCGTCGCGAGGAACTGATCGGCGGCGTAGCGGCTGCCGTAGGCGACCACGATCTCGTCGCCCACGAACAGGACCTGGCGGCGGGAGGTCGGGCCCTCGAGCCGCTTGTGGTGGCCGATGGAGGTGACGCGGGCCAGGACGATCTCGCCTGCGCGCGGGGTGTGGTCCGCGGTGATCAGGTCGACGTCCGCGGCGCGGCGCAGGAACGCCCCGACGCTCCGCGTGGAGAACGCGTGCTTGGCGCGCTCGATCCGGGCCCGCGGCGTCTCGGCCGTGTCCGTGCTGCGCGCCGGCCCGGCGGAGAGGACTGCGTCGGCCGGGGAGGTCGTGGTGGCGGGGGCTGTCGCGGGGGCCTGGTTCAGGATCGTCATGGGAACTCCTCGGGATGCTGCCTTCTGGATCGGACCGCGCAGAGCCGCGGGCGATGGGATGCAGTGAATCGGGAGGGGATGAGCCGGTGATGAGCCGCCGATGAGAGGACTCTCAGACGAATCTCCCCTGGTCACAGCGTGTTACTGGGGCGGAGAGCCGCCTGTGGGCCATACCCGGGCGGTCCGGCGACGAGTCCGCGGGGCGGCGGGGCGGGCTCGGGACCTCTCAGCGGAGGATTGGTAGGTTCCCTCTGTGATCATCTCCGGCGCCGCCACCGTCCCGGAACCGGGTGGCCGTCGCGACCAGGCAGGTCCGCCCGGCATGGAGGAATTGAGGGTCGCCCTGCGACCCCCGGAACTGCCCCTGCCCTTCCCGCGCAGCGTGCTCGAAGCCGCGCACCGGGTGGGTGATCTCGTGCACGCCGAGCGCTACCGGGACGCCCGCGCGCTCGCCGAGGAGTTCCGCACCGCGCCGGCGGAGCCCGGGGACCGGCTGGCGCTGCTGCGCGCTGCCCTCCGCGGCGCCGTGCTGATGGGCGATGCGGATGCGGTGGATCGCGACGCGGCGGACATGGTCTCCGTGCTGCATCGCTCGGGCTTCGCCGAGCAGGCGCAGGCGACCGTGGCCGTGCTGCTGGAGCGCGGCCCGGTGCGCAGCCGCTCCGCCGCGGCCACCAAGGCCGCCGTGGACGGGGCCGGCTCCGCCGCGAGGGGCCGGCGGCGCGGGCAGCGAGCCGAGCCGCCCCCGGAGCTGCTGGCCGTGGTCCGTGGCCTCGAGCAGACCTCTCTTCCCGGGGCCGACGAGGCCCGCGGCGCGGCCGATCCGCGGCGCGCGGTCACCCGGCTCCGGGCGGCGCTGAAGGCCCTGCCCGCCGTCCGCGAGAAGGTCATGGGCGATCCCGACAAGGAGCTGCGCCTGCGCATGGCCCAGGCCCTCGAAGCCGTCGGCGATCCCGCCGGCGCCACCACCCACGCACTCGACGTGCTCGAGGTGCTCGACCAGGAGGCCGCCGAGGCCGGAGGGCCCCTCCCCGACCCCGCGCGCATCGCCACCTCCGCCCACGCCGTGCTGGCCCGCACCCTGGGCATCGAGCACCCTCTGCACGCGGCCCGTCACGCCCTGGACGCCCTGGAGACCCTCCACGAGGTCGAGGATCCGCCCTTGCGGATCGGCTTGATCACCGACCTGCTGCGGGCCCTGATGGCCGCCGGCGCCACCGCCCAGGCCTCCTTCACCGCCGGCCGTCTCGCCTCCCTCCAGCGCTCCCTGCAGCGGGACGCCCTGCGCACCGGCCCGCTGCTCGCCGTCGCGGCCCAGCGCATCGCGGCCGAGCGATACGAGGCCGCGTGGGTGCCCCTCGAGCAGGCCCGGCGCATCGCCGACCAGCAGCGCGATCACCGCCGCGCGCTGGAGGCCGCACGGCTGGCTGCGAGCATCCACGAGCGCACCGGCGACCACGCCGCAGCCCTCCAGGAGCTGCGCCGCGTGGCCTCCGAGGCGCGCTGGCTGGCCGACGACCTCGCGACCCCGCGTGCCGAGCGCGCGAGGATGATCAGGACCGAGCTCGAGGCGCACGCGCTCGTGCTGCGGCGTGCTCTGGATCTGGGACGGACCGCTGTGGCCGACGAGGTGGCCGGGGCGATCGAGCGCCGTGCCCGCCCCGAGGGTGGCCGGCCCCTGCTGCCCCCCGAGCTGCTGTGGGACCACCGGGTCGACGCCCGGGTGGGCCGCTTCATCGCGGTCGGCACCGCCCTGGCCCGCGAGGAGGCCGCCCGTGCCGCTGACGCTGGAGATGCCGCCGGTGCCGCGCCCGTCGCCGGAGCTGCGGATTCCGCCCGGGCCGCCGACGCCCCCGGAGCTGCGGATTCCGCCCGGGCCACCGGCACGCCCAGCGCTGCCGATGCGGCCGAGTACGAACGTCGCCGTCGCGAGGCGATGCAGGTCATCGACGAGATGCCCGCCGGTCACGACGCCCGTGCCCGGTACTGGGCGGCCTATGTCGATGACCGGCACGCCGAGATGCTCGCCGATCGCGGCATCCACGACCGGGCCCGGCGGGCGGCGAAGCGAGCCCGCGACGGCTGGGCCCACCTGGAGATGGCCGACGACGTCGCCCGCGTCGACGCCCTGCTCGAGCGCCTCGGCGACGCCTGACCGCGACGGTGCCCGGCACCTGGGTCCGGCGTCCCCGGCGCCAGCGCAGGACCGTTGGCAAGCCAGCGCCGGCGCGGAGCTGTTGGCAAGCCAGCGCCGGCGCGGAGCTGTTGGCAAAAAGGTGTAGCTGAGCGGCTCCAGACCCCTGTGAGAGGAGGGCACGGTCCGCTCAGCTACATGTTCGTGCCACGCGCCAGGCAGGGGGACTGCTGCGGGTGGCCAGGCAGGTGCGGCACTGCTGCGGGTGGCGCGTCGGGCAGGGTACTGCTGCGGGCGGCCCCAAGGGTCCTGCATCGCTGCGGGTGGCGCAACAGGCGGATCCGGCGCTGCTGCTGACCCGTCCGCTGACGTACCGTGGAGGTATCGGCCGGAAGGGGCGCGGGGCGATGAGCGTAGACATCGATGAGCACACGCATGGCCCGGACGAGCACATCCGCGTACGGCACAACGCTGCCTCCCGCCGCTACGAGGCGGTCCGGAACGGCGCGACCGTCGGCATCCTCCTGTATGAGCGAACCCGCCGGCGGATCGAGCTCGTCCACACCGTCACCGATCCCGAGCATCGCGGGGAGGGAGTCGCGTCGGTGCTGGTGCGCACCGTCCTGGCGGAGGCGCGATCCGAATCGCTGGCGGTGGTCGTGATCTGCCCGTTCATCGAGAGCTGGCTGCAGCGCCACCCGGAGCAGGCCGGCGGCGTCGTGCACGAGTGACCCGCGCGAGGTCGGCGATGCGCGGGCCGGAGCGCGCGGAGATGACCGTCAGGTCGGGCCTCGCGGCCGGCCCTCGACCGAGTCCGCGCTGCGGCGTAGCGTCGGGCGCATGAATGGAATCGACATCCTTCGTGACGCAGCGTCCCGCCCCCTCGATGCCGCCGAGGCTCTGCGCGACAAGCTCGACGCCGAGACGCTCAATGCCCATGTGGGCGGGCATCCGAACTCCGTCGCCTGGTTGCTCTGGCACGCGGGCCGCGAGATCGATGCGCAGCTCGCGGATCTGGCCGACCACCAGGAGCTGTGGGTCTCCGAGGACTTCGCAGAGCTCACCGGCTTCGGGGAGGAAGGGTCCCGGGTCGGCTACGGGGACTCGGCCGAGCAGGCCCGCGCCGTGACCGCCGAGGAGCCCGGCCCGCTGCTGGAATACCTCTCCGCCGTGACGGAGGCGCTGCTGGCCTACCTCGACACCCTCGACGAGGACGCGCTGGGCGAGGTCATCGACGACAGCTGGGACCCGCCGGTCACGCGTGGCGCGAGGTTGGTGAGCATCGTCGATGACGCCGCCCAGCACGTCGGCCAGGCGGCGTACGTCGTCGGGGTTCCCGAGAAGGCCTGATCCCGAGACTCTCCGGTGGCGGCACGGGCTGCGGCCGGAGTCCGGGTCGCCTCAGTCCGGCCGCACGGCGCTCAGGCAGAACGGGTGTCCGACAGGATCGAGCATCACCCGCCAGGCCGACGGCTCCGGCTGCGCATCGGCCTCGCGGGCGCCGATCTCCGTGGCGGCGGTGACCGCGGCCTCGAGATCCTCCGCGGCCAGGTCCAGGTGCATCTGTGCCCGCTGCGGACCCTCCGGCCACTGCGGGGCCGTGAACTCGTCGGCCGTCATCAGCGTGAGCATCGGGCCCGCCCCCGCCAGGGAGACGACTTCGCGGCCCGGGGTCGCGAAGGCCTCCTCGAGCCCCAGCAGCGCGCAGTAGAACGGGACCAGGTCGTCGGGCCGGGGACAGTCGATCGAGATGGACGCGAGCGGAGCGATGGCATCAGGCATGGCATCACCGTAGGCGCCGGGCCCGACGGACCAGCCGGCCAACAGGCTGACGGCCGGACCCGGGCCTGCCCCGTTCCTCCACACCGCATGTGAATCCACACCCCGATCGATGTCACGTCGCCCGGCGTCCGCCGGTGTTCCTACACTGGCTCGGTGACATCCACTGAGGCTTATGAAGCAGGACCGGACCGCGGCCTGGAGCGCACCCCGCCCCAGGACCTCGCTGCCGAGCGCGGCGTTCTCGGCGGGATGATGCTGTCCAAGGACGCGATCGCCGACGTCGTGGAGACCGTCCGCGGCAGTGACTTCTACCGCCCTGCGCACGAGATGATCTTCGAGGCGATCATCGACCTGTACGGCCGCGGCGAGCCCGCCGACCTGGTCACCGTCTCCGACGAGCTCTCCAAGCGCGGCGAGCTGCAGCGCGTGGGCGGCGGCGCCTATCTCGCCGACCTCATCGACATGGTCCCCACCGCCGCCAACGCGGGCTTCTATGCCGAGATCGTCGTCGAGCGCGGCACCCTGCGCCGCCTGGTGGAGGCCGGCACCCGCATCGTCCAGCTCGGCTACGCGGCCGACGGCGGCGAGGTCGACGAGGTCATCAACGAGGCCCAGGCCCAGGTCTACGCCGTCACCGAGCGCGGTCAGAGCGAGGACTTCGTGCCGCTGGGCGAGGTGATCGACGAGACCCTGAACACGATCGAGGCCACCCAGAATCGCGGTGGTCAGGTCACCGGCATCCCCACCGGGTTCGCGGAGTTCGACGAGCTCACCCAGGGCCTGCACGGCGGGCAGATGATCATCTTCGCCGGCCGTCCCGCGATGGGTAAGACGACGCTGGGCATGGACGTGCTGCGCTCCGCCTCCATCCACAACGGCAAGGCCTCGGTGATCTTCTCGCTGGAGATGGACAAGACCGAGATCACGATGCGCCTGCTCTCGGCCGAGTCGCAGGTACCGATGAACCGCATGCGCGACGGCTCGATGGACGACCGCGACTGGCAGGCCATGGCCCGCGCCATGAGCCGCATCGCCGACGCCCCGCTGTTCATGGATGACAGCGCGAACATGTCCCTGATGGAGATCCGTGCGAAGTGCCGCCGGCTCAAGCAGAAGCACGACCTGGGTCTGGTGGTCATCGACTACCTGCAGCTGATGAGCTCGGGCAAGAAGGTCGAGTCCCGTCAGCAGGAGGTCTCGGAGTTCTCTCGTGCCCTGAAGCTGCTGGCCAAGGAGATCGAGGTGCCCGTGATCGCGATCTCGCAGCTGAACCGTGGCAGCGAGCAGCGCCAGGACAAGACCCCGATGATGAGCGATCTGCGAGAATCCGGCTCGATCGAGCAGGACGCGGACCTCATCGTGCTGATCCACCGTGAGGACTACTACGAGAAGGAGTCCGCTCGCGCCGGCGAGGCCGATCTCATCCTCGCCAAGCACCGTAACGGTGCCACCAAGACGATCCCGGTCGCCTTCGAAGGCCACTACTCGCGGTTCAAGGACATGGCCGGCACCGGCGGCTTCAGCGGCTGAGGCGCCGCGCCGGAGCGGCTGAGGCGCCGTGCCGGGTTCAGGCGTCCCGGTCCCCGGAAACGTCTCTGCGCTGACACAGAACCGTGGAACGGGCACGCGTGCCGCGGATTCTCAGCAGCGACCTCGATTCGAGGCGCGCTGACGGCGGTCGTGGGGATACGGTGGCCGTATGGGCGCCGTCACCGCCGCGGTCGGAGTGCACGAAGTCCCGCGGGCCTCCTTGGCCGCGGTGCCGGTCGCTGCGCCCGGATACGCCGACGAGTTCGCTCTCGAGCTGGACGTCCCGCCGCGCGCGAGCGCCGAGTCCTGGGCACGGGCGATGTTCGGGGACATCCCCGATACCGGGGAGCGAGTCATCTTCCGGGGCCTCCTGCGTCTGCGGCTGGAACCGGGGCCGTCGCCGGATGTAGTCGCCGGGTTCGTCGTCGCCGAGCGGAATCACGAGACGATCCGTCTCGAGGCGCATTCGCCCTTCCTCACCTGCCATCTCCTGGTGCGGACCCACGCCCTGCACGTCACGCTCACCACGGTGATGGACTACACCGGCCGCGCCGGGCCTGTGGTGTGGAGGCCCCTGTCCATGGCCCACGGCCGTCTCGCGCCCGGGCTGCTCCGCGACGCGCAGGAGAAGCTGTCGTCTCCGTAGGGGCCGCGGGCCGACCAGATCCCAGGTTCCTATTGTGGTGGCCATCACAGGTGCTACGGTCAGCCTGAGTCCGGTGCTGCTCGCACCGGCCTGGCATCACCGCAGAACGAAGGAGTTGTGCCTGTGACCTCCTCTCCCCAGGGAACTCCCGGCCCTGTGCCGGATCCCGACGAGCCCCTCACCCCCACTGCCGAGCAGTTCCTCGCCGTCCAGGAGTCCGAGGAGTTCGGGCAGCTGCGCCGCAGCTTCCGCGGCTTCGCCATCCCGATGACGATCGCCTTCCTCGTCTGGTACCTGAGCTACGTGCTGCTGTCGACCTACGCCACGGGATTCATGTCGATCCAGGTGGTCGGATACCTGAACCTCGGCACGATCTTCGGGTTCAGCCAGTTCCTGATGACCTTCCTCATCACGTGGGCGTACATCCGCCACGCCAACACGTCGCTGGATCCGATCTCCAGCAGGATCCGTGGCGAGCTGGAGGGCACCGAATGAACGACATGGGCAATCCGATCCTGAACATCTCGATCTTCCTCGCCTTCGTCATCATCACCCTGGTCGTGGTGGTGCGGGTCTCGAAGACGACCACATCGGCCGGGGACTTCTACCACGGCGGCCGCGCCTTCTCCGGTCGCCAGAACGGCATCGCCATCGCCGGTGACTACCTCTCGGCCGCCTCGTTCCTCGGCATCGTCGGGGCCGTCGCCCTCTACGGGTACGACGGTCTGCTCTATTCGGTCGGCTTCCTCGTCGCCTGGCTGGTGGCGCTGCTGCTGGTGGCGGAGCCGCTGCGCAACACCGGCAAGTACACGATGGCCGACGTGCTGAGCTTCCGGATGCAGAAACGGCCGGTGCGCACCGCCGCCGCCACCTCCACCCTGGCGATCACGTTCTTCTACCTGCTCGCGCAGATGGCCGGCGCCGGGGCCCTGGTGTCCCTGCTGATCGGCATCGAGGGCCGCGTGGGTCAGTCGCTGGTGATCGCCGTCGTCGGCGTCGTGATGATCGCCTACGTGCTGATCGGTGGCATGAAGGGCACCACCTGGGTGCAGATCATCAAGGCCGTCCTGCTGATCACCGCCGTCGGCGTCACCACCGTGTGGATCCTGGCGCTGAACGGCTTCAACCTTTCCGCCCTGCTCGGACAGGCCGTCCAGAACCACCCGGAGGGGCAGGCGATCCTCGATCCGATGCTGCAGTACGGCACCTCCGGCGCCACCAAGCTGGGCTTCGTCTCCCTCGCGATCGCGCTCGTGTTCGGTGCCGCCGGACTGCCGCACGTGCTGATGCGCTTCTACACGGTGCCCACCGCGAAGGAGGCCAGGCGCTCGGTGGTCTGGGCGATCGCCCTGATCGGCTTCTTCTACCTGTGCACCCTGGTGCTCGGGTTCGGGGCCGCCTACATGGTGGGCGTGGACACGATCGACGCATTGCCGGGCGGCTCGAATTCCGCGGCCCCGGCGCTCGCCTATGCCGTCGGCGGGACCGCCCTGATGGGCATCATCTCCGCGGTGGCCTTCGCGACCATCCTCGCGGTGGTGGCGGGCCTGACGATCACCGCCTCCGCCTCGTTCGCGCACGACATCTACAACGGCGTGATCAAGCGCGGCCAGGCCGACCCCCAGAAGGAGGTCACCGTCGCCCGGCGCACGGCGCTCGTGATCGGCGGCGTCTCGATCGTCGGCGGCATCCTCGCGGCCGAGCAGAACGTGGCATTCCTGGTCTCGCTGGCCTTCGCCGTGGCTGCCAGCGCCAACCTGCCCTCGATCCTCTACACCCTGTACTGGAAGCGCTTCAACACGCGCGGTTCGGTGTGGAGCATCTACGGCGGCCTGTTCAGCGCGCTGTTCCTCATCACGTTCTCCCCGGTGGTCTCCGGATCCGAGACGGCGATGATCCCCGGCCTGGACTTCGCATGGTTCCCGCTGTCCAACCCGGCGATCATCACGGTGCCGCTGGGCTTCTTCCTCGGCTGGCTCGGGTCGGTGACCTCCTCGGAGCGCAACGACCTCAAGCACGCCGAGATGGAGGTGCGCTCCATGACGGGCGCCGGCTCGGAGAAGGCCACCGTCACGCACTGACCCTGGCGGACTCAGGCCAGCCGCAGCCCGGAGCTCGCCCCCACCGCCCGGTCGTGCAGCTCGATCACCTGCTGTTCCCGCGCGGTCGGGGCAGGGCCTGCGGTCTCCAGCAGCCGGCACACGGCCGAGTCGCGGGAGGCGGCGTCGTAGCGCTCGACCCAGCGCCGGTACTCCTGGTCCTGCGGCGACCGGGCCGACAGCGACTCCAGGCGGTCCACCGTGATCCGCCACGGCTTCGGCGTCAGCCGTGCCCGGTACGAGTCGTGGACACGGCACAGGAGAACGTACAGCCGGTCGCTGCCGAGCTCACTCATCAGCTGCCGGGCCCGCTCGCTGCCGGGCTCGGCGCCGCTGCCGGTGACCAGCAGGCGGAAGCCGTTGCGGGTGCGGTAGGTACGCATCCCCAGTTCGGGATGGCGGACGCTGAAGTCGGCGATCACCTGCAGGATCCGAGCATGCTCCTCACCGCGGGCCCCGGGGTCCGGGAGGCCGTACGCGTCGGGATCCTCCTCGGCGCCGGCCCCATCTCGGCCGCCACCGAACAGACGCGAGAGGAGGCCGCCCCGGCCGCGCCGGCGGGAGGACATCTCAGAGCCCGTCGTCAGATCGACGTCGCTGATCAGCACGGCGTCCGTGTTCAGCACCGCGGCCCCGTACCGGTTGCGGGTGATGGCGGCGATCAGCTCGCCGTCGGGGGAGCGGACCTCCTCGAGCAGCTCCTCGGGCAGGCGGCGATCGGGGTAGTACTCCAGATCGCCGCGAAGCGCCCCCGGCCCACCGGCGGCCACGAGCCGCTGGAGCCTGGCGCGGGCATCGCGCTGGGCGTCCTCCTGCGAGAGGTCGGAGGAGCCTCGGATCGTGAGGGCGAACTCCCCGCGGCCGGGGAAGGTGACGACCTCGTCGGCGGTGGCCCAGTAGCGCGGGATCGGCTGCATGGCGGGACTCGGGGCTCGGCGCTCAGCGGGTCGCGATGATTCGCGAAGTGGCCTTGACCAGGTCATCGACCAGGGCACCGGCCTTCTTCGCGGCGGACTCGGAGGGAGCGAACGTGCCGTCCTCGCCGAAGTCCGTGAAGACCGAGAGGGCCAGCTGCGTGCGCACGTCGATCATGTGGAAGTTGGAGATGATCGTGCGCCACTGCTCGACCGCGCGGATGCCTTTGTCCGCGCCGTAGGACACGAATGCGACGGGTTTCTCGCTCCACTCGGTGCCGAGCGAATCGAAGGCGTTCTTGAAGGCGCCCGGGACCCCGTGGTTGTACTCGGGAGTGACGAAGACGAAGCCGTCGCAGTCGTCGATCGCGGCGGACCAGCGCTGGACCCGCTCGTCCTCGTACTGCTTCCTGGCGGCGCCCGGCACCGTGGCCGACGTGAGGATGGGCAGGTCGAACTCCTTGAGATCGATGACCTCGAAGGCTGCTTCGCTCGCGCGGTCGCGGGCGATCGGGGCGAGCCATTCGGCGACCCGGCCGCCCTTTCGCCCATCGCGCACCGAACCGATGATGATGCCGAGCTTCATGCTGTCTCCTTCGTGGGGTGGCGGCGCCGCGGCGCGTTCACGAAGATCGTGCCATGCCGCCCCGGCGGGCGGCATCGGGTAGAGACTGGAGGGATGGAATTCCTTCACCAGCTGTGGACCCAGGTCGGCATCACCGGCTCCGGACTGCTCGGTGTGCTGATCTCCACCGCCGTGCTGTACGTGCTCTATGCGCTGATCCTGCAGATCGGCGGCCAGCGGCTGACGGCCAACCCCTCGGTGCTGAGCTTCTCGGTGATGGCGCTGCTGGGCGCACTGCTCGCCCGCGCCATGCTGGGGGAGTCGCCGACGTTGGCCGGGGGCCTGGTCGCGGTCGCGACCCTGCTCTTGCTCGAGTTCACCCTGGGGCGGCTGCGCAGCGGGCTGGCGCGCACCTTCGCGCTGCACGGCCCGCAGGCGAGCGTGGTGATGATCCACGGCCACGTGCTGCCGTGGCGGCTGCGGCATCTCGGCGTCCAGGAGGAGCAGCTGCTGACCCTGCTGCGCCGGGCAGGTCTCCACTGCGTCCAGGACGCGGACCTGGTGATTCTCGAGCCTCGCGGGGCCCTGACGATCGTGCGCCGCGGCGAGTCCATCGACCGGCGTCTGGTCCAGGACGTCCGCGGAGCCGACAGCATCCCCCGATCCCTCCTGCATGAGGAGACCGGGGGATGAGCGGGCTGCGGCCGGCGTCTCGGTCAGGCCGGGTTCTCGGTCAGGCCGGGATCGCGGTCAGGCCAGCTTCGCGGTCAGCGTGATGTCGACGCCGGAGAGCGCCTGGGAGACGGGACAGTTCTTCTTCGCGTCCTCGGCGAGGCGCTGGAAGTCGGCGTCCTCGAGGCCGGGCACCTCGGCGGTGACCGTCAGCTCGATGCCGAGGATGCCGCCCTCGCCGACGTTGAAGGAGACCGCCGCGGAGGTCTCGACCGTGGTGGGCGGGGTCCCGTTCTCGCCGAGGCCGTTGGTCAGCGCCATCGCGAAGCAGGTCGCGTGAGCGGCGCCGATGAGCTCCTCGGGCGAGGTGGTGCCCTGCCCGCTCTCCTCGGCGCGGGCCTTCCAGTTCACCGGGAAGCTGCCCAGCTGCGAGGTCTCGAGTGTGGTGGTGCCGTTGCCGGAGGGCAGGTCCCCCTGCCAGGTGGTGCTCGCCGTGCTGATGATCGTGTTCGGCATGTCTTCTCCTCCATCAGACGTCGCCATCACGTGCGTGAGGGCGTGCATCGCCCACGCTAGCGCCGTCCGCCGGACGCGTCGATGGTCCTGGTGATGGCTCTGGGGGGCCCGATCCGGCCGACGATGTCGCGGACCACCCGGTCGAGGTTCGCCCGTCGATCTTGACGCTCCCTGCCGCGCGGACGACCGTGGTGTGCACCACAGGGCGAGCAGACGAGGAGGCGATCGGACATGGCCGAATCCGTCGTCGACGAGGAGCTGTGGCAGGAGTTCCACAGCCTGGTGAACATGACCTCCGCGGAGCTGCGCGAGTGGCTCGCCACGGAAGGCGCCGGCGAGAGCACGGAGACGTTCCCCGACCAGGCCGGCCGGCCGCTCTCGCGCGGCGTGCTGGACGTGCTCGGCAAGCGTCGCACCGACCTCACCGGCGAGGACGCGGACATCATGCGACGCACCGTCGCGACCATCCGCACCCAGCGCGGAGAGGATCCCGAACCCACCGCGGGCGACGACGGCTGGCGGCGCGGGCTGATGTCGATCGGCCACGACCCGCTGAAGCCTCTCTGACCCGTCCAACCCCGACCCGTCCGAAGCGCACCTTCCCCTGCACCACGAACCACCCTCCGAGGAGGAGACCCATGGCATCGCAGAGCATCACCACCACCGACCACGGCGAGATCCGCCAGTGGGTCGAGCAGCACGACGGCACCCCGGCCGGGGTCAAGGGCACCGGCGACTCCGGTGACGTCGGCGTGCTGCGCATCGACTTCCCCGGCGGCACCGGTGAGGAGCAGCTGGAGCACGTCAGCTGGGACGACTGGTTCGCGAAGTTCGACCAGCAGAACCTCGCCTTCCTCTACCAGCAGGAGCAGTCCGACGGCGAGGACAGCACCTTCTTCAAGCTGGTCTCGCGATGAGCGCGACCCCGGCGCCGACGGGCGGCTCCGCCGCCTTCGAGCCGCGCCGCGCCATCGTCACCGGATCCGACTCCGGCATCGGCCGGGCCACCGCAGTGGCCCTGGCCGGGCCGGACCGTCAGATCGGCATCACCTGGCACCAGGACGAGGAAGGCGCCCAGGGCACCGCTCGGGAGGTCGTGGCCGCCGGGGCCGTGGCCCACGTGCGCCGTCTCGACCTCTCCGACCCGGCCGCCGGAGCTGCGGTCGTCGATGACCTGGCGACGACCATGTGCGGGGTGGACACCCTGGTCATGAGTTCCGGCACCGGCACCTCGCAGCTGCTGCTGAACATGGATCTGGAGACCTGGCGCCATGTCGTCGCCGTCGACCTCGACGGGGCGTTCAGCTGCCTGCAGGCCGCCGCCCGCCGCATGGTCGAGGCCGGCAGCGGCGGCCGGATCATCGCCATCACCTCCGTGCACGAGCACGCCCCGCGGGTGGGGGCGGGCCCGTACTGCGCGGCCAAGGGCGGGCTCGGCCTGCTGGTCAAGGTGGCCGCCCTCGAGCTGGCCGAGCACGGCATCACGGTCAATGCGGTCGCCCCCGGGGAGATCGCCACCGAGATGACGGGCCAGGAGGACGAGAGCGTGCTCGAGGACAAGCACCGCCCTGGCATCCCCGTCTCCCGCCCGGGCGACGCCCGGGAGATCGCGGCCACCGTGGCCTTCCTCGCCGGCCCGGACGCCGGCTATGTCACGGGCCAGTCCTGGGTGGTCGACGGCGGGATGCTCACCATGGGGCCGATGGCCGGCTCCCATCTGCACAGCGACGACTGGCGCCGCCCCTGAGGCGCCCGCCGCGTGCGGCGCGGCCCGCCCGAGCGCGGCCCGGCTCACTGCAGCGAGTCGAACTTTCGTGCCCAGGCGGTGCCGACGGGGTTGGCGTCGGCGACCATGATGCCGAAGCGGTCCCCGGCGATCTCGACGACCTCCGTCAGGGCGACGCGGCGCTCCTGCTCGCGTGAGTGGTCCAGGCGCCGCACACCGTCCTCGATGATCTGGCGGAAGGAGTCGGTGCGGCCCAGGAACGCCACGAACGGCAGACCGAACCGCTCCTCGTAGCGGCCCGAGAGCTCGCGGACCTCCTCGACGTCACCGTCGGAGAGGTTCTCCAGCGCGAAGGAGCCGACGTCCTGACTGATGGCGCCGGCCTCCTCCTCGTCGGCCGTGACCAGCGTGGCCATGTCCGGGTAGGCGGCCACCAGGGCGTCCTGCTCTTCGCGGCCGGCCGTCAGCACCGCGTCCTCGAGGGCGGCGCGCAACGCCGGAGCATCGGCGAAGGGCCGGGACTCCCAGGCCCGCTCCAGCGGCCAGGTCGCACCGTTGAACAGCGAGGCGAACGTGGCCACGAACGCCTCGCGGTCCATGTCGTTGACGTCGTCGATCCCGATCCGCTCGCCGGCGGCGGTGGTGGCGACGTTCGAGCCGTGCTGGCGCCCGAGGTGGAAGAACAGCAGGTTCAGCATGATCGCGGTGATCGCGCCGACGCTCACGCCGGAGGAGACGAAGGTCTGCGCCCAGGTGGGGAACACGGCGGCCACGTCGGGCTTGAAGCTGACCAGCATCGCCAGGCCCAGGGAAGTGCCGACGATGACGGAGTTGCGGTTGTCGGTCAGGTCCACTTTCGACAGGGTCTGGATGCCGACCAGGGCCACCGAGGCGAACAGCGCCAGCGACGCCCCGCCGAGCACGGGGGCCGGGATCGCCTCGACCACGGCGCCGGCCTTCGGCAGCACGCCCAGGACGATCATGAGCACGCCTGCCCCGGCGACCACCCAGCGGGACTTCACGCGGGTCAGCCGCACCAGGCCGATGTTCTGGGCGAAGCAGGTGTAGGGGAAGGAGTTCAGGATCCCGCCCAGCAGGGTCGAGGCGCCGTCGGCCCGCAGCGCCGCGCTGATGCTGCGCGGGCGGATCCGCTTGCCGACGATCTCCCCGGCGGCGAACACGTCCCCGGTGGTCTCGACCATGGTGATGAGCATGACGATGATCATCGAGAGGATCGCGGTCAGCGAGAAGGTGGGGACGCCGAAGTAGAAGGGCGTGGTGACGCCGAAGGCGGAGGCCTCGGTGACGCCGCTGAAGGAGGTGTCGCCCAGCAGCAGTGCGACCGCGGTGCCGATCACCAGGCCCAGCAGCACCGCGATGGTGCCCAGGAAGCCGCGGAAGAAGCGTT
The DNA here is from genome assembly GCF_059391765.1 of Brachybacterium sp. SYSU DS0246. Classification (NCBI taxonomy): domain Bacteria; kingdom Bacillati; phylum Actinomycetota; class Actinomycetes; order Micrococcales; family Dermabacteraceae; genus Brachybacterium; species Brachybacterium sp. SYSU DS0246. The sequence continues at coordinate 37,938 of NZ_JBZXYT010000012.1, forward strand.
GGACCAGCACGATGATCGCCAGGGTGCCCAGGGCGTAGAGCACGTCGCGGGTGGCGGGGACCCCGTCGGCCTGGTTGGTGATGTCCCCGGCGGAGACGCCGAGCAGGGTGATGCCCATCGTGGTCAGCACGGTGCCGATCACCACCGGCGGGAAGAACCGCAGGATCTTCGCGAAGTACGGCGCGGCCAGGAAGGTGAACAGGCCCGCGACGATGATCGACCCGTAGATCATCGGCAGCCCCTCGGCGCCGCCCTCCCCACCGGTCGCGGCCAGGCCGATCGCGATGATGGGGCTGACCGCCGTGGTCGTCACGCCCTGGATGATCGGCAGGCGCACCCCGATCTTCCAGAAGCCCACCGACTGGATCAGCGTCGCGATGCCGCAGGTGAACAGGTCGGGGTTGATGAGGTGGATGGTCTGCTCGGCCGTCAGGCCCAGCCCGGAGGCGATCAGCAGCGGCACGATCACCGCGCCGGCGTAGAAGGCCAGCACGTGCTGGACGGAGAGCACGGCGAGGCGGCCGGGCGCGGGGACCTGGTCGACGGGATGCCGGCGAGGAGAGGCGGGGGCCGCGGTGGCGGAGGCCGAGCCGAAGCCGGGAGCGGAGGCGGGGTCGGGCGTCATGGAGCTGTCCTTGCGGGTCCTGGGCGAGGGAGCGGCCGACGGGGCGATCGGGCCGCGCACCAGAGTAGGGCCCGCAGCGTGATCTCCGGATCACGTGCTGGCCGCGGCCGGGCCCGAACCTGTAGGACGGTGCGGTGAGCACCACCCCGTCGGATCCCGCCCCCGCCTCCTCGACGCCCTCCGCCGGAGCCTCCCCGGAGAGCACCGGATCCCTCTCGCCCGCGCCCGACGGCCCGGCACCGGCCCGCGCCACGCGCGCCACCGCCGTCGGCGGCCTCCTCGCCGTCCTCGCGGTGAGCGTGGTCGCGCTGAACCTCCGGCCCGGCGCCAGCTCGCTGGGACCGCTGATGGGTGACGTCGAGGCCGCCTACGACCAGGGCGCGACCGCCTCCGGGCTGCTGACCGCGCTGCCCTGCCTTGCCTTCGGCGTCTTCGGAGCCCTCGCCGTGCCCATCTCGCGCGTGCTGGGCCTGACCGGAACGGTCGTGGCCTCCTTCGTGCTGGCCACCCTCGGCCTGCTGCTGCGGCCGACGGTCGATGCCTTCGCCCTGTTCCTGGTCCTGTCGCTGCTGGCCCTGGTGGGCCCGGCGCTGGGCAACGTGGTGGTGCCCGCGTGGATCAAGCAGCACGGGGCCGCGCGCACGGTGACGCTGCTGACGCTGTACAGCATGATGCTCGCGCTCGGCGGCGCGGCCGGAGCGGGTCTGTCCGTGCCGCTGGCCGGTCCCGGCGCCGAGGGCTGGCGCGAGTCCTTGCAGTTCTGGGGCATGCTCGCCGCGGTGCCCGTGGTGATCTGGGTGCTCGTCCTGGTCCGCACCGGTCACGACTTCCCGCCGCCGTCACCGGCGGGCGAGCTGCGCGGTTCCCTGCTGCGCTCGCCGACGGCCATCGCCCTGACCGTCATGTTCGGCCTGCAGTCCACGAACGTCTACACCCAGTTCGGCTTCCTGCCGCAGGTGCTGACGTCGGCCGGGATCTCCCCGATGAGGGCGGGCGTGATCATGGCGGTGGTCCTGGCGTGGGGCGTCGTCGGCGGCCTGGTGATGCCCGTGGTGGTCGACCGCTCCCGGCACCTGCCGTGGATCGCGGCCGGCTTCGGCGCGCTGACCGCGATCGGTTATCTCGGGCTGTGGCTGGCGCCGGCCGTGAGCCCGCTGCTGTGGGCCTGCGTGCTGGGGGTGGGCGGTTTCGCCTTCCCGACGGTGCTGACCCTGATCCCCCTGCGCAGCCGGTCCCCGCTGGTGACCGCGCGGCTGTCCGGCATGGTCCAGCCCTACGGCTACATCCTCGCCGCGATCGGGCCGATCATCGCGGGTGCGCTGCTCGATGCCACCGGCTCGATCCCCGCGCTGCTGGCGATGATGGCCGCCAGCGGCGTGCTGCTGGGCGTGGTCGGCCACCGCGCCGCCCGGCCCCGGATGGTCGACGACGAGATCTCCGCCTGAGAGCTGCCCGAGCGCAGCGGATCAGCGCCGGTCAGAACCTGAGCATCCGCCGTTTTCGTGACAGGATGCCTCCCATGAGCATCGTCCGTGCGCTGCGCATCCTCGCCTCCCAGCGGCCCACCCTGCCCCCGCGCGCCGTCGCGGCCCCTGCCCGGGTCCAGCGGCGCAAGCACCAGGGCGTGCCCGTGACCTGGATCGACGCCGACCGTGCCGCGGCCTCGACCATCGTGCACCTGCACGGCGGCGGCCACCTGTACGGCGAGAGCCCGAACCACTGGGGCTGGCTGGAGGAGGTCGGCCGGCGTGCCGGCGCGGCCACCGCGATGGTGCACTTCCGGTTGCCTCCGCGGTACCCCTTCCCGGCGGCTCTCGACGACGTCCTCGGCGCGATCGACGCGATGGGCCGGGAGTCGCTGCTGCGTCCGGGCCGCTGGGCGCTCTCGGGCGACAGCGCCGGGGGCGGGCTCGCGCTCGCCGCCGCCCAGTCGCTGATCCACGCCGGCGCGGATGCCCCGGCTCTGCTGCTGCTGGAATCCCCGTGGGCGGACCTCACTCCCGCCGCTCGCCGGCCCGCGGGCACGGAGGGCGCTGAGGACGGACAGGACGACGAGCACGCTGCGGACCTGCGCACCGCCGTCCGGCTGTACGCCCGCGGCGTGCCCCCGGAGGACCCGCGCATCAGCCCGCTGCACGGAGAGCTCGGCGCACTGCCGCCGGTCCACCTGGTCACCGGCGCCGAGGACTACCTGGTCGAGGACTCACGGCGTCTGCACGCCGCGATCACCGACGCCGGCGGCACCGCGACCTACCTCGAGATCCCCGGCGCCGGCCACGACCCGGCCATCCATGGCGACGGCCCCGCCGCGCAGACCGGACGCCGCTCGCAGATCGAGGCCGCCCACGCCTGCCTGAGGCACCCCGCCGCCACCTGAGGTACGCGCTAACCTGGTGCCCATGACGCGAGGCGACCACTTGGTAGATGACCATGTGACCTGGGACGGCAGCTCGAGAGCCGTCGCCATGATCCGAGATCTGGTGACGCCGCACAGCTCCGAGGGCACCCTGCGCATCGTCGTCCAGCAGGTGACCGTGCGCGAGCAGGGGCGCGAGAGCGGGATCCACGAGGTCATCGACGCGATCACCGACGTCGGCGGGAATCTGGTCTCGATCCCGCTGACCGCCTCCGTGCGGGAGGACGAGCCCACCTCCGCGCGCCTCGATGCGGCGATCGAGCGGCTGCGCGCCGACCTCGCCGCGGATCTTGCCGTCGCCGTCGACAGCCTCGAGGTCGTCCTGGACGGCGACGGCGCCCACCAGGTGCGGGTGGCCTTCGCGGTCGAGGTCTCCGCCGGGGAGCTGACGACGCGCAGCGCCCACCCCGCACTGCACGACGGCGCGCACCACATCGTCCACCACGCGCCCGCGCTCGAAGAGCTGCGCGACCGGCTGGCCGGTCCTCCGCCCGGCCCGCTGCGCCGTGCGCTCGAGGCGGTTCGCGGCTGGATGCGTGCCCGGGTGCCCAGGGTGCGCTGAGGCCCGACGACGGCTCGGGCAGGCGCCGCGGAGAACCGGGGTCCGGTCCTCAGACGGGGCACATCCCGTGCGCTGTCGCGCCCGGAAGCGGGGCTCCGAGTGCTCTCGCGAGGGTCACGCCGAGATCCGCCCAGGACCCGTCCGCGGGAGAGGACGGCAGCCCCGGCCCCGCGGCCAGGGCCGTCACCGGTGCCGACGGGTCGGAGACCGCCCGCGGGCCCGCGTAATAGGGATCATCGCCCTCGACCAGCGGGCGGTGGGTCGCCGAGAGCCCGAACACCGTGCCCGGGGTGCCCTCGAGCACGGCGATGACGTCGGTCTCCGCGGTGGCCCCCACTCCGTCGTCGACCTCTCTCAGCTGCAGCCGGGTGTGCTCGCTGATCTCGCGGAGGGCGCCGATCGCGGCGTCCCGCACCACGGGGCCCTCCGCGCGGCGCACGTGCAGCACGCCCCGCGGGCCGTCGGGCCACACCAGGGCATGGAAACCCGCCAGCTGCGTGCCCTCGGTCTCGGCCAGCCCCTGAGCGGCCAGGACCGCGTTGGGATGGACCAGCAGTGCCGTCGGCACCAGCGGGCGACCCGGGACCAGCACCATGCGGTCGTCCTCATCGGGCGCGAAGGCGTCCACGATCCGGGCGATGGCATCGGCGGTGTCCACCAGCGCACGAGCAGTCGCCGGCGTCTCCAGTCCCGAGGAGCGGCGCTCGATCCCCAGCCCGGTCAGGCGCGCGGCCAGCAGATCGAGACGGCCGCCGTGGCAGCACTCGGCGGCGATCTCGGCGACCAGCTCGTCCTGGGGCACCTGGGAGAGCTGCACACCGGCCTCGCGGCGTGCCCGGAGATGCTCGGCGACCATCCTCGGGGAGCTGGTCTGCTCGGTCATCTCCCACCGGTTGCGGAAACGGCCCAGGTCCTCGACCAGCGGCAGGCAGAGGTCGAGGGAGGCGCCGGCGGTCGCGGGCCACTGCAGGGCGGCCGTGACGAGACCGAGCTCCTGCGCGGTCTCCAGCAGCGTGGGAGCGGTGACCGCCTCGGCGTACCAGGTGGAGCGGCGATCGGGGCGGTCCGGTCGGAAGGGCGCCTGCGTGGCCACCCCGGTGTGGGCGACCGACGCCCCGGTCACCAGGCTCGTCAGTGCGGGCGCAGGTTCCGAGGGGCCGCCCGGGCGGATCCGCAGCGGCGTCGCAGCGGCGATCGGTCCCGTCCCGTCGGTGAGGGCGCCGATGTCGTGCTCGTCGAGGCCGTCCACGGCGAGGACGAGGGTGCGGCCGGCGGGCATGGGCCTCCTCCCCTCCGTGCGGTCGGTGCGCTGCTGGGTCGACATGGCGTGAGTCGGACAGCGGCGCGGGTCATGCGCTGGATCGATGTTCGCGCAACCGTACGGCCGGCGCCTTTCCGGGGCGCAAGGCGGGGGTGAGCGTGCGGCCACGTCCAGGTGAACAGCGTGTGTGGAAGCTGCCGCGCGTGCTTCGGCGCCCGGCCCCTCACTCGCAGACGACGTTGGTGGAGCTGCGGCCCTCGAAGAGCGCGGAGTGGTCGTCCAGCAGGGCGTCCCGGGGGATGCGCGGGGAGGCGATGACATTGTCCATCGTGGCCTTCTGGGCCGCCTGATGCTCCTCGCTGTCGGCGAGCGCCGGGACCGGCAGGCCGCCCTCGTCCGTGGTGGCGCAGCCGTCCAGGCCGTGCACCGTCACGCGGAGCGTCGCCTCGCTCGCCGAGCCGTCCGACTCGATGGTCGCGACGATCCCGAGCCGGTAGGCGATCACGCCGACGGCATGGCTGTCGGTGTCCAGGACGGTCCAGGCCACAGTGCTGCCGAGCATCAGCACGGGCAGGTCCTCCCGTTCCCCGCGGAACCAGTCGGCGGCGATCGCCGGCCGGCCGACGGTGCGGTACCGCTCAGCGGGCGAGAACGCGTAGAAGTGGCGCCCGCCGTCGTTCCACGCCGTCTCCAGATCCTCGACCCAGTACTCGGGCGTGGCGTCGATGATGTGCTCCAGTGCGGCGTCGTCGTCCAGTCCGCGCAGCGCGGAGGGAGAGAGGTATGCCTCCCGGACGAAGTCGACCAGAGGCGCTCGGGCTGGATCGAGCGTGGCGTCGTCGGTGCCGAGCTCGTCCCACTGCGACGGTGCCGGGTCAGGCGTGCGGACCGGCAGGGCCAGGACCTCCTCCGCGGTGCGGGCGTCCCAGTTCTCGGGGTCGAGCTCGGCCAGCGGGTCCCGGGCGATGTCGCTCGAGGTGGGTACCGGGGAGGGGCCGCTGCACGCGGTGGCCTGGGTCGCCAGCGCCGCCCCGGGAATGGCGAGCAGGCGGGTGAGGTCGCGGCGCCGCACGGACTCCTGTGGGAAGGTCACCTGAGCTCGGGTTCGAAGGTGTCCGCGCGACCGGAATCCGCATCGAGCCGGCGGTGGATGGTGCGCGCCTGCTCCCGGTCGCGGCGGGTGGCCTTGTCGACGAGTTCGCTGGTGTCATGATCGGGTTCGTCGGGCTGCAGAACCGTCCACACGACGAAACCGATGGTCAGCAGCACGGTGATGGCCAGCAGGATTCCGATCAGGGGCCAGGAGAAGGCGACCGGGTCCCAGATCGGGTCATCCTCGAGCGGTGCTGCCAGGCCCACGTCATTCCCCTCCGGTCGCTGAAGGTGGCCAGCATAACGTCCGCATTCGGGCGGCCGTTATGCTGAGCGGGTTATGGCTGATGTGATTGTCGGGCGCTTCGCGCTGATCGACCTGATCGCCAAGGGCGGTTCGGGGTCCGTCTGGCGCGCCTGGGATTCGAAGACCCAGGAGCTGTGCGCGGCCAAGGTGCTGCGCCAGCGCGACTCGGCCGACCTCATGCGCTTCGTGCGTGAGAAGGGCGTCACCTTCGACCACCCCCATCTGCTGACCCCGTACGGCTGGGGCGCCGAGGACGAGCATGTGGTCATCGCGATGCCGCTGGTCTCGGGCGGCACCCTCGAGTCGGTGGTCAAGAAGAAGGGCAAGCTCGCCGAGCCCGCCGTGGCGGTCATCCTGGACCAGCTGCTGGACGGCCTCTCCCATGTGCACGCCGAGGGCTGGATCCACCGCGACGTGAAGCCCGCCAACATCATGTTCGAGCCGCGCGGTCGCGCCTTCCCCGTCTCGCGTCTGGCGGACTTCGGGATCGCCGTGCACGAGAGCGACGTGCGCTTCACCCACGTGGGCATGGTCAACGGCACCCCCGGCTATATGGCCCCGGAGCTGTTCTCGATGGCCGAGCCCGCACCGTCGCACGATCTGTACGCGGCCGGTGTGGTCGCTCTCGTCGCGCTGAACGGCCCGATCAAGCTGCACGACGGCGCCTTCCGTCCCGACGAGCTCTCCCAGTACCTGCGCGGGGTCACGCCGAAGCTGTCCGCCGTGATCCGCAGACTGGTCGCCGCGCAGCCGGAGGAGCGCTATGCCAGCGCCGACGCCGTGCGCCGCGACCTTCCGCGCGTGCCCCGCGGCTATCCGCTCACGCACGCCGACGGCACCCCGCTCGAGTTCCAGGACACCCTGGAGCCCCTGCCGGAGAACGCGCCCGGTGCCGCCCGACCCGAGCGGCCCGCCCCGCAGGTCGCGGCCTCCTCCATGGAGGCGATCCGCGCCGGCCGGGTCCAGCAGGGCTTCTCCTCCGGCTCGGCGTCCCCGCAGACCGGACCGCAGGGAGCGGGCGCTCACGGCACCCCGCCCCAGTCGCAGCGCGGACCGCAGCCGCAGCGCGGAGCCCAGCAGCACACGCCGCCCGGACACGGGCCGCAGGGGGCACCGCAGAGCACTCGCCAGGGCACCGTCTCCTCCCCGGCGCGCACGGCCACCGGGGCCACCACGGCCACGGGCACGGCCACCGGGCCCGGCGGCACCAACCGCAGCACCCTGCTCGCGGTCGGCCTCGGCGTCGCCGCGGCGGTGATCCTCGGGGTCATCGTGGCGGTCACGCTGGTGGTGGTCTTCCGTCCCGACGGTGGTGCCGCCGGTGGTGCCGCCGCCCCGGTCAGCGACATCGACTCCGCCTTCGCCGAGGTCGAACCCGGCCAGGAGTGCCTCGCCGAGGACGAAGGCGTCATCGCCATGACGGCCGACGGCGCCTACCTCTCCTGCACGCAGGCCGACGACGGCGACGGGTACGTCTTCACCTGAGGCGCGACCGGCCGGCCGCTCTCAGCCGGCGGCGACCGTGGTGACGTCGAGCGACTGCACGAGGGCCTCGCGTCGCGGATCGGTCAGCAGATCGATCCGCACAGAGGGCGCACCGTCGTAGGCGCCGCGCAGGGTCCAGCGCAGCTGGGCACGGCTGAGCACCGTGGCGTTGTCCGGTCGCAGCAGCTCCAGGGCGCTGTGGTCCAGGCCGGCTGCGGCCAGGGCCGCCTCCAGGCGCCGGCGGCGCTCGGCGCGGGTGCTGTCGAGGTCCATGTTCCCGGCGAACCAGATATCCGCCGTATTCTCTGTCTCCTTCGTATCTGCCGCGTCCGCGGCAGCGGCGTCGCCGGTGCGCAGCCAGTCCACCGCGGCGGCGGCCGCCCGGAGGGTCTGGCGCGAGGCGGTCTTCCGCGGCGGGGCGAGCAGCTCCGGGACCTCGCGCTGCAGCAGGCGCAGGGCCTGCATCGACAACGGCGTGGCCGGGGCGTACTTGCTGTTGGCCAGCGCCACGACGCCGACGCCGGAGGCGCGGTGCCACACCATGAACGAGCCGTAGCCGGGGTAGCCGCCGGAGTGGGAGATGACCTCGCCGAGGTCGGGGAACTGCTCGACGACGAGGCCGAGCCCGTAGCCGCGCACCCGGTCGAAACCGGGGGAGCGTCCGTCCTCCCCGGCGGGCAGGGGCGCCAGCGGCTGGTGGCGCTGGAGCTGCTGCATCTCGCGGCGGGAGGCGGCCGAGAGCGGGGGTGCGGCCGGCTCCCCGGCGGGGGTGGCCTCGCCCGGGGCGTCGGCCGCGGCCAGGAAGCGCACCCAGGTCGCCACGTCGTCGACCGTGGAGAACAGGCCGGCCATCGCGCCGTACACGCCGGGGGAGTCCAGCGGCACGGGCTCGAAGCGGGTGGCGTCGCTGCGGTCGCCGACCCGGTGCCCGGTGGCCAGGCGTCCCGTGTCGATCGAGGCGGCCTCGAAGGCGGTGTCGGCGAGGCCCAGGGGGTCGAGGAAGCGGCGGCGGATCTCGGTGGTGTAGTCCGAGCCGGTGACCTCGTCGATCACGCGGCCCAGCAGTGCGTACCCGGTGTTGGAGTATTCGAACCCGGTGCCGGGGCGGTGGACGTGACCGAGGCCGGCCCGCAGGATCTCTGCGAACTCCTCGCGGGTCAGGGCCTCCTGGCGGTCGCCCCACGGATTGTCGGTGACCAGGCCCGCGCTCATCGTCAGCAGGTGGCGCACGGTGACCTCGGGGTCGTCGGGACCGGTCTCGAAGGCCCCGTCGGCCTCGGCGACGTACTGGGCGACGGGATCGTCCAGGCGCAGTCGTCCCTCGTCCCGCAGCGCGAGCACGGTCGCAGCGGTGAACGACTTGGTCATCGACGCGATCCGGGAGATGGTCCCGCGGTCCATGGGCGCGGAGCCGGGGGCGGGGCGGCCCTCGGCGAGCTCCCGGTGGCCGGCCGCGCCGTGAGCCAGCACGGCCCGGCTGTGGCCGTGCCCTCCGATGAGCGCCCAGGTGACTCCGGCGGTGCGGTGCCGGGCGACGGCGTCGTCGAACAGGGCGGCGATCTCTGCGCTGACGTGCTCCGGGACGATGTCGGCCGCGGAGGCGACGGGCGGGGCGGCAGCAGCGGAGGCGGAGGCGGGGGAGGTGGCAGGCATGATCCTCACTCTATGGCCGGGGGCTGGTCGCTCGGGGCGGCGCCGGCACGGTAGAACGAGGCGATGGCCGCCGCCGGTCCGTCGCCGATCACCTCGGCCAGCAGCGCCGGGTCCATGCGGGCCGGGTCGAAACCGCCGCGCGCGGCGGGACCGTCCCCGTCCTCCGGCGTGCCCGGGTCCTCCGGCCCGCTCGCCGGACCGGGACCGCTCGGGTCCTCGGGGCGTGCCGGACCCGTCGGCCCCGTCGCCGCGGGGCTCCGCCCGCCGGCCGGGGGGACCAGGTCCTCGAGGGCGAGGCCGCGCAGGGTCAGCAGCTGCACGGGCCGCTCGTCGACCTCCTCGACCAGCACATAGACCAGTGCCGCGACGTGACGGCAGGGTCCCGGCCAATCCAGGCAGGAGCAGTCGTGGGAGAGCTCGGAGGCGCCGCGGGGCAGCAGGGACACCTCACAGCGGGCGAGCTCTGCCTCCAGGTCCTGGGGGTACTCGCCGCCGGCCAGGCGCGTCGGTAGGTCCGGGCGGGTGCGGGCGACCTGCACGAAGGCCTCCCGGTCCGCGGGGCTGAACGGAGGGAGGTCCACGCGTGCCTGGTAGAGGTGACCGTCGGCGTCGAGGACGTCGCCGCGGGCGATGCCGGTCTCGATGTCCAGCCACTGCACGCGGCCGGCACGGGCGTCGGCCTTGCCGCTGCCGGCGCGGCCCACGCCGAGGATCGTCTCGGCCGCGTCGCGCAGGGCGGCGGCGTGCCAGTTCCTGCCGATCGCGCCGCGGCGCGAGGTCAGTCTGATGCTCATCGCGGAATCCTCACGGTCGCTCGCCTCGGTCGGCCGGGTCGGTCCCGTCGCCTCTGTCGGCTCCGTCGGTCCCGTCGGCCGTCCCCAGCTCGTCCCCGCTGAGCGAGAGCATGTCGGCCAGGGTGTCGTCGTCGAGGGAGGCCAGCCAGTCCTCCCCGGGACTGATGGTGAGGTCGGCCAGGGTCTGCTTGTCGGTCAGGACCGTGTCGATCTTCTCCTCGACCGTGCCGGCGCTGACCAGTTTGTGCACGCTGACGTCGCGACGCTGGCCGATGCGGAAGGCACGGTCGGTGGCCTGGTTCTCCACGGCGGGGTTCCACCAGCGGTCGAGGTGGACGACGTGGTTGGCGGCGGTGAGGGTGAGCCCGGTGCCGCCGGCGCGGAGGCTGAGCAGCATCAGGCCGGGACGGTCGCGGTGGGACTGGAACTGGGAGACCATGTCGTCGCGGTCGCGTTTGGAGACCCCGCCGTGGAGGAAGGGCACGTCCAGGCCCAGGTGGGCGAAGCGCTCCTGCCAGTACGGGACCAGCAGGTGGCCGAAGGTGGTGAACTGCGTGAACAGCAGCACCTTCTCCCCGTCGGCGAAGGCCGTCTCCAGCACGTCGTCGACCAGCTCGAGCTTGCCGGAGCGGTGCTGCCCCTCGCGTAGCAGGGGCGAGCCGTCCCCGAGGTAGTGGGCCGGATGGTTGCAGACCTGTTTGAGCCGGGTGATGGTCGAGACCACCAGGGTGCGGCGGGTCTTCTCGTCGGCGTCGCGCAGCTGGTCCAGGAGCTCGTCGACCAGTGCCTGGTACAGCCCGGCCTGCTCGGGCGTCAGGTTCACCACCCGGGTCAGCTCGCTCTTGTCCGGCAGGTCCTTGATGATCGAGCGGTCCGTCTTCACGCGGCGCATGATGAAGGGGGAGGTGACGAACTTCAGCCGGCGCAGGGCCGCCTCGTCGCCCTCCTCCTCGATGGGCTTGGCGATGCGGTCGCGGAAGCTGGTGGCGGTGCCGAGCAGGCCGGGGTTGGCGACCTCCATCAGCGAGTGCAGGTCGGCCAGCTTGTTCTCGACGGGGGTGCCGGTCATGGCCAGGCGGTGCGGGGCCTGCAGCGCGCGGGCGGCGCGGGTGACCTGCGTGCCCGGGGTCTTCACGTGCTGCGCCTCGTCGAACACGATGCGGTGCCAGGGAACGGCCGAGAGCACCGGCTGGTCGCGGGCCAGCAGCGAGTAGGTGGTGATGACCAGGTCGAGGTCCGCGGCGCCGGCGACGAAGGACTCATCGCGCACCCGGGTTCCGCCGTGGTGGACGTGGACGGACAGGTGCGGGGCGAAGGTCGCCGCCTCCCGCTGCCAGGCGCCGACGACGGACATCGGGCACACCAGCAGCGTCGGACCCACGGTGCCCGCCGCAGGCGCCGGGGCGGTGTCGGGGGCCGAGGGTGCGTCGTCGGGCCGCAGGGGGCCGGTCCCTTCCCGCTCCCGGCACAGCAGCGCCAGGACCTGCATCGTCTTGCCCAGGCCCATGTCGTCGGCGAGGATCCCGCCGAGGCCGAGCCGATCCAGCGCCCACAGCCAGTTCAGCCCGTCGAGCTGGTAGGGCCGCAGGGTGGCATCCAGGGTCCGCGGCGCAGGGTGGGGATAGGCGCCGCTGCCGCCGGGCAGGAGCCGTGCCAGACCCTCGCGGCCGCCGGCCACGAGCGCCTGCACGCCGAAGTCGACGTCGGCCGCCTCGGGCGAGAGCAGCATGGAGAAGATCTCCATCCACGGCGCCTGCCCGGAGATCTCGGCGGGGGCCGACGGGTCGTCCGCGGAGGGCGGCGGCAGGGTCGGCGGAGTCCCGGCGGGGCCTGCGGCAGGTGCCCGCTGGGCTGCGCCGGCGCTCGGGGGCGTGCCGTCCTCCCGGTTCTGCTGGCGCCGATCGCGGGTGCCGGCCGTGAAGGCGTCCAGGAAGCGCTCGGCCGCGCGGAGCGTGGTGGGATCCAGCCGCACCCACTTCCCGCGCAGTTGGACCAGCTCCGACTGGGCCTCTCTGATCTCCTCCATCTCCGCCTCGGTCAGCTCGGTCTCGCCGACGGCCACGCGCCAGCGGAACGTGGCCATGGCGTCCAGGCCGACGCCGGAGGCCTTGCGCTCACCCTCGGCTGCCGCGTCCTCATCCGCCTGGGGGCGCACGGTGGTGCGCTGCTTGGTCCAGTCCCGCGGCAGCAGCACGGTGATCCCCGCGTCCTCGAGCGCCGGGGTGTCGTGGGTGAGGAAGGCCCCGGCCTGGGCTGTGGTCAGCAGCCAGCCCACGCCGGTCTCGTCCACCGCCGCGTCCCGCACCGTCGGGGCCTCGCGCATCACGGCGGCGGAGGCCTCGGCGGCCCCGGATGTGGTGAGGTCGCCGACGGCTCGGAGGTCGGCGACGGGATGGACGGTGCCGTCGGCCTCGCGCAGGCAGGTCTCCAGCGGCCAGGCCGTGCCGACGGGCGGCTCGAACAGGCGCACCACCACGTCGCTGTCGCTCGAGCGGAGCCTCACGCCCGGCCGCCCCGACTCGACGAAGGCATCGAAGGCCGCAGTGATCCGGCGCCGGGCCGGCAGATCGGCCTCGAGGTCGCCGTCGGCCGCGAGGGCCGCCAGCACCCCGAAGCGGTCATCGGCATCCGAGGCGTGGGGGTGCGGCGGGTGCTCGAGCGCCTGGACGTGCGCGGCGAAGGCCGCCCGCGCGTGCCCGTCGACCAGGGCGTGCAGCATCGGCGACGCCTCCCGCTCGGGGGCGCGCCATTCCAGCACGGGCCGGCCGAAGCGCTCGGCGGCGCGGACCCGGAGCTGGCGCTCGGCGACGAGGCGGCGCGCCTGCAGATCCAGCAGCGCCGCGGCGATCAGGTCGGGCATGGCGACCAGGTTCTCGTCGAGCCTCGCAGCGGCACCCTCGCCGATCAGCGCGCTGAGGCGGTCGACGAGCTCGTCCCCGAAGCGACCGCTCAGCAGCTCGGTCACCGCGCCGACCAGGGCGGTCAGGGACGGGCCGGCCAGCGGCAGCGCGGGGACCCGGCGATGGCCGTCGCGGCCGGGAATCCGTATCCGGTGCCGCAGCCGGTCGGGGGCCTCCGCCAGAGCGTCGGAGAGGTCGGCCGGGGCCTCATCGCGCAGCCCGGAGAGATCCTCGAGCGCCTTCGAGCGGCCGGGCCCGGTCTGCTCGCGCACCCACAGGGCGGGACCCAGGTCCTCGTCGACGACGAGGTGCAGACGGCGGACGGGCATGATCACCAGATTAGGCCCCGGGGCCGACAGGGGTGTGCCGGGAGCGCCGTGCTGTGGACGCGCGGGGTCGGGAGGGACTGGGCCGGGTAGGGCGCGCCCGAGGAGGTTGGTGGCAAGAAGGTGTAGCTGAGCGGACCGTGCCCCTCTGTCAGGGAGGGCAGCTGCCGCTCAGCTACAGGTTCGTGCCGGTGCGCAATTCGTACCCGCTCAGAGCCCGTCGATGATCAGCGCGGTCGCGTCCAGCCAGGCTTCCTTGGTCTTGGGGTGGATCCGCGACCAGTCCAGGTGGGAGCCGCTGACGAACTGCTGCTCATAGGGCACTTCGGTGACCGCGCGGGTGTGCGCCCCGAAGTGGGCGAGCAGGCGCTGACGCAGCGTGGAGTCGACCTTCCCCTTCGCGGAGTGGGACAGGATCGTCACCGCGTGGTCGACCTGTTCGGCCAGCCCCGTGGCCCGCAGCTCATCGATCATCCACGCGGCCGCGTTGAAGGTGTCCTCGCGGACGGTGGAGATGATGACCAGCTGGTCCGCGTTGCGCACGGCGGCCAGCCAGTTGGAGGCGCGCACGTTGTTGCCGGTGTCGATGACCTTGATGCGGTAGAACCGCGAGAGCGTGTCGTTGAGCTCCCCGAAGGCCTCGTCATCGATCAGCGCGGCCGAGCCCGGGTCCTCGTCGGAGGCCAGGATGTCGAACCGCATCTCGCCCTGGGGCCGCACGTACGGATCCAGATCCGCGTTGCTCGCCTCGGGAGAGCGCAGGCGGTCGATGTCGTGCAGCAGGTCCACCGCGGTGCGGTGGTGCTCGGTGGGGAGCCCGCGCCAGCCCAACGTGCCGCGGGTCTCGTTGTTGTCCCAGGCCAGCACGTTGCCGCCGCGGGTCACGCCGAGGGTGGCGGCGATCATGAGCGAGGCCGTGGTCTTGTGGGCGCCGCCCTTGAGGTTGACCACGGCGATGTTGCGCGGCCCATCCAGCTGCCGTCGGATGCGCTCGAGGCGCTCGTTGTCCAGGCGCTCGGCCTTGCCGGGGGCCGGGGAGATGGCCCCGCCGGTGAGCTTGGTGATGAAGCCGCGGAATCCGCGCGTGGCCTTGGCCTTCTCCGGGCGCGCCGTCGAGGACTGCAGGTCCTTCAGGGTGGGCCGGCCATCGGAGTCGGACACCGTGCGCGGCGGCAGCGGGCGCTTGGACGCGGAACTCCCGGACGCAGCAGAACGGCCGCCCTGCTCGGAGCGCTCGTCCCGACCCGGCCGGTCCTCCTGGCCAGAGCGGAGACCGCCCGACGGGACGGAGGTGATGACCTCGTCGCGCGACGCCGATGCCGGCACCGGCGCGTGCGAGCCCGTGTCGGAACCGGCGGCAGGAGCGGGGGTCGCGGACGCCGCCGATCCGGCGGAGGAGGATGCGGAGGGCGCCGACGCCGCCGATCCGGCGGAGGAGGATGCGGAGGTCGCGGACGCCGAGGGCGCGGAGTCCGACCCGGCGGACCCGTGCGAGGCCACGCTGGCTCCGGACAGGGCCGAGGGAGGCATCGCGGCCGCCCGGCGCCGGCGGGCACGATGCGGCCGCACCGTCGGCAGTTCGCCGGTCGCGGGGGAGCCGACGGCGGGATGCTCCCCGGTCACGGGTGAACCGATGGCGGCGTGCTCCCCGGTTGCGGGCGAGCCGATGGCCGCATGCTCCCCGGTGGCGGAATTGGTCTCGGCGGGGCCCGCGGGACGGGCGGGGCCCGCTGGGCCGAGGGAATCCGGGGTGATCGAGCTGAGGTCCGCGGTGTCGTCCGTCGGCAGCGATTCGGCGGCATGGCCCCCGCTCGGCGGCGCGATCAGCGGGTCGTCGATGGCGGGCCCGTAGAGCGGACGGTCATCCGCCGTGCGCCCCGCGATCCGACCCGTGGGCTCGACCCGCAGATGATGGCGCACATCCGGCTCGACGATCACCACGTCCACGGCCTCGCCGCCGCTGCGGGCGGCGGTGATGAAGACCTGCTTCACCCGGTTGCGGATCTCGGGGAGGTTGGCCCCGGTGACCTCGACGGTCTCGTCGGCCAGATGCACGGTGGCAGTGGTGTCGGAGGTGATCCGCGCCTGCGCGATCATCGATGGTTCCCTTCCACATCCTGGTGTCCGCCTCGCCGGGTGTCGGCCGAGCGGCATGTATCGCACCCACTCTACGGGCGTGCGGCCCCGGATGCCCGACGACCAGCCCGCTTCTGCCACGGGCGGGTGCATACAGTGGACCCGTGCGCACCACACTGGTCACTGATCCGGCGGTCCCCGGCGCGAACGAGGACGCCGTCGGCGTGCTCGGCGACGTGGCCGTCGTCCTCGACGGCGCCGGCCTGCCCCGACGGTTCCGCGCCGGCTGCCATCACAGCGTCGCCTGGTTCTCCCACCGGCTGGCCGCTCACCTGCTCACCGGCGCCCAGGATCCGGGGACGGATCTGACCGGGGCGCTGGCGCGAGCGATCGCCGAGGTGCGCGGACTGCACGAGGACGAGTGCGACCTCGAGGCAGGCAGCCCGTCGGCCACCGTCGTCGCCGTCCGCAGAACCGGTGAGCACCTCGAGCATCTCGTGCTGTGCGACTCCTCCCTGCTGCTGCACGCCCGGAACGGAGGAGTGCGGCGCCTCAGCGACCTCCGGGTCGATGACGTGGCACGTGAGGAGTCCGCACCGGAGGGCGTCGAGGAGCGACGCAATGCAACCGGTGGCTTCTGGGTGGCCCGCCACGAGCCGGAGGCTGCGGAACAGGCGCTGACCGGACGGACCCTGCTGACCGATCTGTCGGCCGTCCATCTGGTCTCCGACGGCATCACCCGCACCGTGGACCTGCTCGGGATGCATGACGACGATTCGCTGTCCGCGGCCCTGAGCACTGCTCCTGGTGAGCTGATCGCCGGCCTCCGAGCCGCCGAGGAGACGCTTCCGGAGCATCGCCGGCCCCGCAAGCTGCATGACGATGCGACGGTGCTCACACTTTCACTGTGAAGGTCGCGACAGCGGCCCGAACGCCGCCCGAGCCCCGTCCGGCGCGAGGCGGCGGGCAGGGTATCGACAGCTCGTGAGCATCACTGCAGAACACGCGGCGGGAGCGGTGTTTTTGATGTACGTTGACGACACCTTGGGCGCTTCGACACCAACCCCAACCCTGAATGTTCCTGCATGTCACCTGCGAAAACACGGAGTGCTGGCGCGTTTACACAGAGCCGAGGACGACCTAGACTCAAGGGGAACGCGTTGTCGCGACGAGGGGCCGTCTACGGACGTGTGCGGCCTTCGGATCGCCGTGATGGGGACAGGTCTCGTGAGGGTCACAGTTCCCGGTTTCGACTGATAACGTCGCGGCCGTGCCACCCGGCACGGTGTGAAAACTTCATAGATGTGCCGCTTCCCAGGACCCCCCTCATGGGGAGCGGCCGGACGGGCACAATGCCAGGTTCCCCCACCTATGGCAGCCCGTCCAGCCTGTTCGCCCGCACCCACCCCTGACGGACGACAGGCCTGACGAGCGGTCCGTGAGCCCCCGACATTGTCGGTTGAGAGCTCCGGGCCGCTCGTCCTGTCCGGAGACGTTTCGGCGCCGGGACGGCCGGAACGGCGTCGCCGCTCGCGGAAGGATCGCTTATCGGACCGCGCAGGGCCGTGGCCCCGCGCGCTGGCGACCCGTGGACGCTCGCGTCGGCCGCACAGAACCCGAGTCGGTCACTCCAGCCGCTCGCGGCTGCGCACATCCGTGACCCTGTTGGAACGAGCGCCGAATTCCAACAGGATCACGGATGCGACGCCCGGTGCGCCCGGGGCGCCCTTCGTCATCACGCGCCGCGGTGCCCAGGACGCGGGGAGGTCAGCGATGCGGGCCGCGAGGTGCTCAGCCGAGGATCGCGACGTCGCTGCCCGGGTCCAGGCGGTAGCCGGCGCCGCGGACGGTCGAGATCAGGCGGCGGTAGCGGCCGAGCTTGGTGCGCACACGACGCACGTGCACGTCGACCGTGCGCTCACCGGTGTCCGCCGGGGCCTCGGCCCAGACGGTCTTCATGAGCTCCTCGCGGGAGACGGTCCGCCGAGCGTTGCCGGCCAGCTGGGCGAGCAGCTCGAACTCCTTGTAGGTCAGGTCCACGTCCTGCCCGTCGATCCGCACCCGGCGGCCGAACAGGTCGACCACCAGGCTGTCCTCGGCCGCGACCGACGGGCTCGAGGGGCTGACCGCGGTGGCCAGGGCGGCCCGGCGGCGTGCCGCCTCCGCATCCCGGCGCGCCGGGGAGTTCGGGGAGACCACGCCGGAGCGGCGCGGGCGCAGCGGGCTGACCGCGGCCGGGCTCTGCTCGCGTGGCGGCAGGGTGCGGGCGCTGGAGCGGCCGGGGGCGGCCGTGGCGGTGAAGGCGTCGGGGCTGTCCACGGACACGCTGGTGCGCGCTTGCTGGGAGGCCGTGAGGCGCTGGGCGTGGGAACGCAGGTCATCGGCGATGCGGGCGGCGTCGACGTCCCCGGTGCCGGCGGGAAGGGTGACCGACACGGTGACGGTCACGCCCTCGTCGGAGGTCTGCGGGCGGGGTGCCGAGGCGCCGGCACGATGCGGGGCGCGGGTGCCCGGGCGGGCCGTGGCGGGTCGAGCGGCGGCCGGACGAGCGGCGGCGGGACGGACGGTGGTGGCGGGACGGTCCAGGGTGATGGTCATGATGCGAGTTCTCCGAGGTGCGGCGCTGTATCGCGCGGCGGGCGGTGGGCCCGGGATCCCTGGAGATCGACGCCTGAGGGCGGATCATCGAGGGGCGTGCTCCCGGAAGCACCTGGAGCCCGCGCCTTCCGGCCGGCTCCTGTCAGCCGACCCCGGAGGTGCCTTGAGCTCTCAGAGGCTCGGCTGACGATGCATCATCGGCATCATCATCATGAACATCATCGAGCGCATCGCAGAGCGGACCACCCGGCGGGTGGTCTGGCTGAGCGCGGCGGTCGACGTCATGTCCACGAGCATGCACCGCCCTGCCGTCTCGGGCAAGCAAGCGTTCATATTCTGAAACGCCACGGACGCTAGGCGCCTCGGAACTCCAGGTCAGGCCGTCGCTCAGGCGGTGCGGCGCACGATCAGCAGCGAGTCCTCGAGGTGACCGTGCTGTCCGTCCGGGCCGTCGGCCTCCCGTTCGCGCTGCTCGGCGACGTCCACCGCCCAGGCAGAGGGGTCCAGCGCGAGCTCGTCGGCCTCTTCCTGGGCCGTGAGCATCTGCTCGTGCGGGCCGGTGGGGCCGGCGCCCTCATGGTCATGCGCCTGCGCCCACGGCGGCGGAGCCGCGTGGGAGACGACCACGAGGAGACCCTCGGGAGCCAGCGCACGCGCTGCCCGGCGCAGGATCCGGGTGCGGTCCAGCGCCACCCGGGAATGGAAGAACGACGCCGTGACCAGGTCGTAGGACGCCTCGTCGGGCTCCCACGCCGAGAGATCGCACTGCTCGAAACGAGCCGATCCGGGGCCGAGCTCGCGTGCTGACGCCGCCTCCCGCGCCCGCGCGACGGCAGTGGGGGAGAGGTCCAGCCCGAGCGCCTGCCAGCCCTGTTCGGCGAGCCAGAGCACGTCGCCGCCTTCGCCGCAGCCCAGGTCGACGCTGCGACCGGGTGGGAGGCCGGCCACCGCGGCGGCCAGGGTCGGGTTGACGCGTCCGGACCACACCGGCTCCGCGCCGGCATAGCGCTGCTCCCAATGGGCGAGCGGGCTCTCCTCGGAGCTCATGGCGTCGCGGCGCCGGTCAGTCGACTACGCCGAAGAGCCGGTCACCGGCGTCACCGAGGCCGGGGACGATGTAGCCCTTCTCGTTGAGCTTCTCGTCGACCGCGGCGGTGACGATGGTCAGGTCGATCGCGGGGTCGATCTGCTCCTCCATGGCCTTCAGCCCCTCGGGGGCGGCCAGCAGGGTGACGCAGGTGATGTCGCGGGCGCCGCGCTCGTGCATGTACTCGCAGGCCGCGATCAGGGTGTGGCCGGTGGCCAGCATCGGGTCCAGCACGAAGCACTGCCTCCCCGAGAGGTCGTCGGGCAGGCGGTTCGCGTAGGTGGTGACCTCGAGCGTCTCGTCGTTGCGGACCATGCCCAGGAACCCGACCTCGGCGGTGGGCAGCAGGCGGGTCAGGCCGTCGAGCATGCCCAGGCCGGCGCGCAGGATCGGCACCACCATGGGCTTGGGGTTGGAGAGCTTGGTGCCGGTCATCGCGGTGACGGGGGTCTCGATCTCCACCGGCGCCACGGCGACGTTGCGCGTCGCCTCGTAGGCCAGCAGGGTGACCAGCTCGTCGGCGAGCTGGCGGAACACCGAGGAGTGGGTGGCGCGATTGCGCAGCACCGTCAGCTTGTGGGCGACGAGCGGGTGGTCGATCTCCAGGACGCGCATGGTGCGAATCTACCGGACCACGCAGAACAGCAAGACCGGTCAAGCGCGCGCCAGGCACGCGACGAATACTGGATCACATGGACGAGAACGAGGAGAACTCACCGGATCCGCTGCACCGGCTGCTCGACGCAGTCCTGGACGAGCGCCACCGCACCCTCGGCGACATGGCGGGCGGCGCGTTCCTCTCCCCGTTCCACTTCACCCGACAGGTCAGCGGGCGCAGCGGCGAATCCCCGCTCGCCCTGCGCCGACGGGTGCTGCTCGAACAGGCGGCCTGGCGCCTCCAGCGCGGCACGTCCGTCACCGACGCGGCCTTCGCCGCCGGATACGACTCCGTCGAAGGGTTCTCGAGGGCCTTCCGTCGCGCCTACGGCCACGCGCCGAGCGATCTCCCGTCGGCCGACGTGCGCGGCCACTGGCTGCCCTCGCCCAACGGCCTCCATTTCCATTCACCGACGGCGTTGTACCTCGACGCCGGGACACCGGAGGAGATCTCGGCCGGGGACGTGGTCGGGATCCAGGTGCGCCACGACCTCGAGGACATCGACGCCCTGCTGGAGGCGGCCGGCGCGCTCGGGCCCGATGAACTCGCGCGGGTACGACTGCCCGGCAGCGCCCCGCGCGGCTGGGACGGGGCCGACGAGACGATCGGGCAGCTGCTACGCCACCTCGTCCTCAGCAAGGAGCCCTGGCTGGCCAGTATCGAGGCCCGCACCGCGCCGGACCTCAGCAGCGGCGAAGATCCCGATGAGCTGCGCGAGCACCACCGCGAGATCGGCGCGCGCTGGCTCGCCCTGGTGCGCGACATCCAGCGCCGCGACGCCTGGCAGGACAGGATCATCGACGCCCTGTGCGAGCCGCCGGAGTCTTTCCTGCTCTCCCAGATCATCGCCCACGAGCTCACCTTCTCCGCCCACCGCCGACTGCTGGCGCGCTGGATGCTCGCCGACGCCGGCGTCGACCTCTCAGCCCCCGCATTGGACCCCGATCCGATCCTCTGGCACCGCCGCACGACAGGAGAGCAGCCGCTATGACCGCCTACCGCTTCTACACCGCCACCACCCTGGACGGCTTCATCGCCGACGAGCACGCCAGCCTGGACTGGCTGCTGTCCCAGCCGGAACCCTCGGGCGGCATCCTCGACTACAACCGCTTCATCGCCGGGATCGGCGCGGTCGTGATGGGGTACACCACCTACCAGTGGGTGCTCGACCATCCGGAGGCGCAGGGCGACGGCCCGTCCCCCTGGCCGTACGAGCAGCCCACGTTCGTGTTCACCCACCGCGAGCTTGACCCGGTCGCCTCGAACATCCGCCTGCTCTCCGGAGCGCCGGAGGCCCACCGAGAGATGCTCGAGGCCGCGGCCGACGGGAGGGACGTCTGGATCGTCGGCGGCGGGGACCTCGCCACCCAGTTCGCCGACGCCGGCATGCTGGACGAGATCGACGTCTCGATCGCCCCGGTCACCCTCGGCGCCGGCCGACCCCTGTTCACGGGCAGGTACGACCTCGAGCTCGAGGAGTTCGGCCGCAGCGGGGCCTTCCTCGAGGCGCGCTACCGGGTGGCGGGCAGGCGACAATAGCGGCCATGAGCGACGAGGAGCTGATGGGGCTGGCCATCGACCAGGCGCGCGCCGCCGCCGAGCGGGACCCGGCCGACGTCCCCATCGGTGCCGTCGTCCTCGGGCCCGACCTCGAGATCCTCGCGGCCGCCGGCAACCGCCGCGAGGCCGACCAGGACCCCACCGCCCATGCCGAGATCCTCGCCCTGCGGGAGGCCGCCCGGGTGCGCGGCCGGTGGATGCTGCCGGACTGCACGCTCGTCGTCACCCTTGAGCCCTGCACCATGTGCGCCGGCGCGATCGTGCTCTCGCGTGTGCACCGGCTCGTCGTCGGCGCCCCGGACCCTAAAGCCGGGGCCGCGGGATCTCTCTACGACCTCGTCCGAGAGCCCCGGCTGAACCACCGCGTCGAGCTCACCGACGGTGTGCGCGAGGCCGAGTGCGGCGACCTGCTGCGGGACTTCTTCCGCGCCCGCCGCCGGAGCTGAGCGGCCCACATGGCCCTGGCCAACCGGATCGACAAGATCTGGTCGGGCGGTCAGCATCGTCGTACGCTCATGAGATGAGCACCGTCCCCGCAGACCCACAGAACGTCGAGAGCGCTGCGCACGTGGTCAAGGTGCAGGAGGCGACGACGGCGCCGGCCCGTCGGCCGATGGGCTTTCTCCGCTACCGTCTCCCCGACACCTTTTTCGACGCGCTGCCGGAGCATGAGCTCCGGGCGTGGGACGCCGGCGAGGTCAGCGCAGACTCAGTATTCGACGGACTGCCGGGACTCGACCGCGTCTGGTGACCCAGAGGGCGCGGCGAACACGGACTGCACCTAGCCCGCCATGGACCGGACGTAGTCATTGGGCTCGCCCGTCAGCGAGGCTTTCGCGGCCCGGCTCTCGTCGTCGACCAGCACCTCGGCGTTGCCCGCCTCCAGTCCGTCGAGCGACGCGCGCACGACGTCCTCCGGCGAGATCTTCGGGATGTCGAACCCGGCGGAGAAATCCGTGTCGACGGCGCCGAAGTGCAGGCCCTGCACGAGGACGCCAGCCGGAGCGAGCTCGGACCGCAGACCGTTGGACAGGCTCCACGCGGCCGCCTTCGTCGCCCCGTAGGCGCCGTTCTGCGGCGGTGAGAACCACGCGATGGCCGAGAGCACGTTGACGACGGCGCCGCGCGAGGCGCAGAGCGCGGGCGCGAAGGCCCGGGTGAGTTCCCACGGGCCGAACACGTTCGTCTCGAACAGCCGGCGCGCCGTCTCGAGAGACCCCGTGACCAGCGACTCGAAGGCCACGGCGCCGGCGTTGTTGACCAGGATGGTGGTATCGCCCGCTGCCCCTGCGGCGCTGGCGATCTCGGTGCGGTCGGTGACATCCAGACGCACGATCTCCACGCGTGGGTCGTGGCTCAGCTCGGCATCGATCGACAGCGGATCTCGCACGCCGGCATAGACCCTGCCCGCCCCCCGCTCCAGGAAACCTGAGACGAATGCGCGCCCGATACCTCGGTTCGCGCCGGTCACGAAAGCGGCCTGTCCGCTGATCCTCATCGAGCTCCTTCTCGTCGGTTCGCCTCGCCGCCTGCGAGACGTCACTGACGATAGGACCTAACATCGGTGTGAGGGGCAAGCCGTCGAAGGGATCGGACATGAGGATCGGAGAGCTCTCCCGCGCCACGGGGGTGAGCATCCGGTCGCTGCGCTACTACGAGGAGCAGCGACTGCTCGCAGCCGACCGCACGCCGGCGGGACAGCGTGTCTACGCCCCGGACGCGCCGGAGAGGGTGCAGCTGATCCAGTGTCTCTACTCGGCCGGTCTGCCCAGCACCTCCATCGCGTTGCTGCTGCGCTGCGAATCGACGGGGCTCGTCAGCGCCGGCATGCTCGATGAGATACGAGGGCAGCGCGAGCGCGTCACACGCCGGCTCGAGCAGTTGACCGTGGCGGCCGCCAGGATCGACGCTCTCCTCGATACCATGGCGGCGTCCGCCGACGGGCCGCACGGCGACGCCGCTGAGCTGCCCGACTGATCAGATCCAGCCCTGGCGCCGGGCGATGCCCACGGCCTCGTGACGATTGCTCGCCTGCAGCTTCGCCTGCGCGCTGGAGAGGTAGTTGCGGACCGTGCCCTCGGCCAGATGTGCGCGGCGGGCGATCTGTTCGACGGGTGCGCCGTCGGCCGCGTACTCGAGCACATCGGCCTCGCGCGGGGTCAGCGGCGAATCCCCGGAGGAGATCGTCTCCGCCGCCAGCTCGGGGTCGATGGCGCGGCGCCCGGCGGCGACCGCGCGCACCGCCTGGGCGAGCTGCTCGGCCGAGGTCGTCTTGGGCAGGAAACCCAGCACGCCCTGTGCGAGGGCACGTTTGAGGTACCCGGGCCGGGCGTGCGAGGTGAGGATCAGGCACCGGGTGGCGGGGGAGACCTCGCCGATGCGGACGCAGGCCTCCAGGCCGTCCCCGTCGGGCAGCTGCAGATCGACCACGGCCACGTCGGGCTGCTCGGCGCGAGCCAGGTCCACCCCGTCGCTCACGGTCCCGGCCTCGCCGCGCACCTCGAGATCCGCCTCGAGGGAGAGCATCGTGGCCAGCGCGGAGCGGATCAGGTGCTCATCGTCGACCAGGATCACGCGCAGCGGGGAGGAGGGGTCAGTCATGGCGGCCTCCGGCATCGTCGTAGCGGACATCGAGAGTGAAGGTGCCGCCGTCACGGTGCACCACGAGGGAAGCACGATCACCGAGGCGCTCCCGCATGCCCGTGAGCCCATCGCCCTCGACGACCTGCCCGCCGGTGGGGACGCCGTCGTTGACCAGGCGGAGCCCGTCGGCCCCGAGCGTGATCGTGACCTTGGTGGGATCGGCATGGCGCAGGATGTTGGTGCCGCCCTCGCGCAGCACCCAGGCTGCGCTGTCGGCGTGATCGGCCGGGAGGTCAGAGACGTCGCCCTCCACCTCGACCTGCACCTGCGCCGAGCGCAGCAGGGAGATGGTGCCGCGCAGCTCGGCGGCCAGATCCGCTTCCCGGTACCCCCGCACCAGCCCGCGGATCTCGGCGAGGGAGGCCCGTGCGATCTGCGCGACCTCGCGGCCGTGCTCGATGGCCCGGGGGTCCTCCCGTTCGGCCAGCTGCGCGACCAGCTCGGACTTCACGGCGATCACCGACAGGTCGCGCCCGGTGACATCGTGCAGGTCCCGGGCGAAGCGCAGCCGCTCCTCGGCGACCGCGAGCCGGGACTGGCTCTGCCGGGCCTCGTCCAGCTCTCGGACCATCGCGGCCAGCCACAGGGAGGAGCGGAAGGTGAACACGGCGATCACGGTGAAGCCGCCGCAGACGAGCGCCGCGCGGGGAGGGAGCCCGAGCGCCGCCGCGACGAGCGAGACGATGATCGCGATGATGATGCCGACGCCCCACGGCCACCGCAGGCAGACGGTCCCGGCCAGCAGTACGAGCGGGACGATGAGCAGTCGGGGCTCGGCCTCGGCGAGGAGCACCGAGGCGACGATCACGACGGAGAGCGCCGCCGTGGCCGCGAGGGTCCAGTCCGACGGCAGGCGCCCCACCCGGGGAAGATCCCACGGGCCGCGCGCGGCCGGCCCGGCGGTGCGCGACCAGGCGGCCAGCGCGCGCCAGGCCGACCAGGCACCCAGGGCGATCTGGGCCGCGATGAGGACGACGACCACAGGATGGTCGGCGAGGATCACCGAGGGACCCACGCCTGTGTACGCCAGGAGGCTGGCGGGGTACAGCACCAGGATCAGCACCACGGACCACGCGGTGTAGGAGAAGAAGACGCGCCACTGTCGACCGGCGGCATGCGCGGTGCTCATGGCTGTCTCCTTCCCTGCTGGTCGCGAGCTTACAGCGCCGTGGACAGCAGGTTCCCGAAGAGGCCGAACAGCAGACCCCAGGCGGTGATCGAGACGCCCATCCACAGGTAGACGCGGCTGCGCGTCGCGCCGAGGGCGATCATGGTGGGCGCGGTGATCTGGGAGGCGATGACGAACGGGCCCAGCAGGGCGACCCCGGGGACGCCGTACCTGTCCAGGGCGGCCGCCACCTTCTGACGGATCTTCGAGGTCTTCTTCTCCGGACGCTCGCGGCGGCCGGAGACGGCGTCGCGGGCACGGCCGGACAGGGCGATGACGGCGAAGGTCGAGATCATGTTCCCGACTACCGCCGCGGGGATGGCGATGGCCGGGTGGATGCCGGCTGCCGTGCCCAGCAGCGCCGCGAAGAAGGACTCGATGAAGGGGATCGCCCCGATCGGGATCAGCGCGAGGACCTGCTGCCAGGTCTCCATGCCGTCGACCCAGGTGGCGAGCTGCTGAAGGATGTCGTTGACCATGTGAAGCTCCTCGGGAGTGTGCAATCGGTATGGCTTCACTCTTCCGCCGCGCCGGCACCTCGGGTAGGGCGGTGGCTCACCGGCTGCTGTGGCGTCCTCACCGGGCGGCGATGACAGATGTCATGGCGCTGCCGCCCGCGTCTCGAGGTGAGGCGGCGGTGTGACCTGGCCCCGCCTTATGACCCCCGAAAGCGTGAGGTGTATTGCCTCGTGTGAACGAGGGTGCGGGATACCGCCTGGGGGATGTTTCAATCCCGAGTGTGATCACTCTCGACGGCCTCACGAAGGTCTTCCCCGCGCCCGGCGGGGGAGGCTCTGTCGCCGCGCTCGACGGCATCGATCTGCAGCTGGACGCCGGCAGGGTCCACGGCATCGTCGGCCGCTCCGGCGCCGGCAAATCCACCCTCATCCGCTGCCTGACCGGACTGGAGAAGCCCACCTCGGGCCGGGTGGAGGTCGATGGCACCGACGTCGCCGCCCTCGAGGGGGCCCGGCTCCGCGCCGCCCGCCGCAACATCGGCATGGTCTTCCAGCACGCGAACCTGCTGGACTCCCGCACCGCCGCCCAGAACATCGCCCACCCGCTGGAGATCGCCGGGGTGCCCCGCGAACGCCGCCGGCAGCGCGTGGCCGAGCTGGTCGAGCTCGTGGGCCTGACCGGTCGCGAGCACAACTATCCCGCCCAGCTCTCCGGCGGGCAGATCCAGCGCGTCGGCATCGCCCGCGGCCTCGCCGCCGAGCCCAAGGTGCTGCTGTGCGACGAGCCCACCAGCGCACTGGACGGCGCCACCACCCGCCAGATCCTCCGCCTCATCCGTGACCTGCGTGAACGCCTCGGCATCACCGTCGTGATCATCACCCACGAGATGGCCGTGGTGCGCGAGGTCTGCGAGACCGTCACCCTCCTGGCCGACGGACGGATCGCCCAGAGCGGGGACCTGGTCGACGTCGCCGCCGACCCGCACGGGCCGCTGGCCGCCGAGCTGATCCCGCTGCCGCCGGTGCCCACCGGCATCGACGCCACCATCGTCAACTGCAACTACGGCGACTCGCCCGAGCTGCGCACCAGCGAGGACCTGGTGCGCCTGGCCGAGCAGCACGGCGCCCGCGCCGGGATCGTCGCCGGCACCATCGAGACCATCGGCGGCCGCCAGGTGGGCCGCGTCCAGCTGGCGCTGCGCAACGACTCCGGGCGGCCCATCAGCCACGACGGCCTGGCCTCGTTCCTGCGCGAGCTGGAGTCGGCCGGCGTCGTCGCCCAGATCATCACCGAGGAGGTGGCGGCATGATCGAGACCCTCCAGCAGTGGGCGCAGAACCCCATCCTGTGGCAGTGGGAGGACGGCCTGTGGCAGGCCGTCGGCGTCACCCTCTACATGACCGTTTGCACCATGATCCTGACCGTGGTGCTGGGGCTGCCGCTGGGCATCGCCCTGTTCGAGACCGAGGGCGCCCGCTCCACCTGGCTGCGCGGGGTCAACCAGGTCGTCGGCTTCGTGGTCAACGTGCTGCGCTCGTTCCCCTTCTTCATCCTCATCATCGCGCTGATCCCGGTCACTGCGTTCATCGTCGGCCGCTCCACCGGCCCCAACGCCGCGATGCTCGCCCTGACCGTCGCCGCGGTCCCCTTCGCAGCCCGCCTGTTCGAGCTGAACCTGCGCGAGATCCCCGCCGGGAAGATCGAGGCCGTGTCGATGATGGGCGCGAGCCGCTGGCAGATCATCCGCCAGGTGCTGATCCCCGAGGCCCTGCCCGGCATCATCGGCTCCATCACCACCACCACGATCGCCGTGATCGGCTACACCGCCATGGCCGGCTCCGTGAACAGCGGCGGCCTCGGTCAGCTCGCCTACAACCGCGGCTACACCGGCTACCAGACCGAGATCACCGTGGCCACCGTGATCCTGCTGATCATCATCGTCGTCGCCGTGCAGATGATCGGCGCCCGCCTGTCCCGAGCCGTCGACCACCGTGCCCGCACCGCCTGACCCGCATCCCACCCCAGGAGAAACCATGAGCACCCTGAACCGCCGCACCCTGTTCGCCTCCGGCGCCGGCCTGGCAGCCCTGTCCCTCTCGGCCTGCGGCGCAGGCTCCCAGGGGGAGAGCCCCACGGCCGACGAGAGCGGCGTGACCACCCTGCGGGTGGCCGCCTCCCCGCAGCCCCACGCCGAGATCCTCGCTTTCATCCAGGACAACCTCGCCGCCGACGCCGGCCTGGAGATCGAGATCGAGGAGGTCACGGACTACAAGATCCCCAACCGCCTGCTCAGCGACGGCGAGGTCGAGGCGAACTTCTTCCAGCACCTGCCCTACCTCGAGACCGAGATGGAGGAGAACGGCTACGAACTCACCCCCTTCGAGGGCGTGCACATCGAGCCGCTGGGCGTCTTCGCCGACTCGCTGACCAGCCTCGATGACCTGGCCGACGGCGACGAGGTGGCGGTGCCCAACGACCCCACCAACCGCGGCCGCGCCCTCGCGCTGCTCGCCGAGAACGGGCTGCTGACCCTCGCCGAGGGCGTCGAGCCCACCGAGGCCACCCCGGACGACGTCGAGGACAACCCCAAGAACCTCACGTTCCCGGAGGTCGACGCCGCCCTGCTGCCGCGCACCCTGGCCGACTACGCGGCCGCGGTGATCAACGGCAACATCGCCCTGGAGGCGGACCTGAACCCGGCCGAGGACGCCCTCGTGCTCGAGTCCGGCGAGGACAACCCGTTCGCGAACCTCCTGGTGGTCCGCACCGAGGACGCCGAGAACGAGGCCCTGGTGACGCTCGACGAGCTGCTGCACTCCGACGACGTGCGCACCTTCATCGAGGACACCTACAGCGGAGCCATCATCCCGGCGTTCTGATCCGCGCCCGCTCGTCCTCAGTCCCGCAGAGCCGGGTGGTCCGCGCGGCCGCTGGCCTCGGCGAGGGCATCCTGGACGGCGTGATAGGCGGGCTTGCGGGTGTAGTCCTCCCACAGCACGCAGGCGGCTCCCTGGCCCTCGAAGGTCGCCGGCACCCAGGAGTAGGTGTCGACGAAGCCCCACAGGGTCAGGGAGTCGCAGCCGTCCACCGCGAGCGCGGCCTCGGTGACGCGGCGGTAGTAGTCCGCCTGCTGGGCGAGCTGGGCCTCGGTGGGCTCGGCGCCGTCCGGCAGCGGCATGCGCACGTCGAGCTCGGTGACGGCGGTGTGCAGCCCGAGATCCGCGAAGCGCTGCAGGTTCTCGGTGAGGTCGCCGGGGAACCCGTACTCGATTGACAGGTGCCCCTGGGTGGAGAAGCCGTCCACGGGCACCCCGTCGGCCAGCAGGTCCGGGATCAGCGCGTAGTACGCGTCGGACTTGGCATTGATCCCGTCGACGTTGTAGTCGTTGAAGAACAGCAGGGCGCCCGGGTCGGCGGCGCGCGCCCAGCGGAACGCGTCGGCGACGATCTCGACGCCGAGCTCGCGGATCCAGATGTTGTCGCTGGTGCGCAGGTTGCCGTCGTCGTCGAAGATCTCGTTGGCCACGTCCCACTGGGAGATCCGGCCCCGGTAGCGGCCGACGACCGTGTCGATGTGCTCCTTCAGCAGCGCGCGCAGTTCGTCGGCGCTGAAGTCGCCCTCCTCGAGCCAGGCAGGGTTCTGGCTGTGCCACAGCAGGGTGTGCCCGCGCACGTCCTGGCCGTGCTCGGTGGCGAAGTCCATGATCGCGTCGGCATCGGCGAAGGCGAAGGTGTCGCGGTCCGGGCGCAGGTGGTCCCACTTCATCTGGTTCTCGGCCGAGAGCGAGGTGAACTCGGTCGCGAGGTGCTCGCGGTAGGTCTCGTCGTCGGTGAATGGCGGCGGGTACGGCTGGCTGGTGTGGTGTCCGCCGCCGGCCACGGCGGAGCCGATCTTCAGCGTCGTCCCCGCGGCGAAAGCGAGGGTGTCCTTCTTCGCGAGGCCGGGCGGGGTGCGCTTGCCCCGGTCGTCCTGCTTCGGGCCTCTGGCCTGTGCGGCGGCGGGCACCGCGGCCAGGGCCCCGGCACCCAGGGCGCCGGCGGTGAGAATCTGGCGTCGGTTCATGTCGTCTCCTTCGTCGACTGGCGAAAACTTTCGATACGGTTTCGCCTCGCCGTGAGCGTAAGGTGACGTGCATTACGTGTCAAGGAGTCACAGCAGCTCCGTGGCCCCGAGCTGGTCGAGCAGCCAGGCCAGCTCGTCGGCCCGCTGCTCCCACTTGCGGTAGCGGCCCGACCGCCCGCCGTGCCCGGCCACCATCTCGCAGCGGAACAGGATCGGGCGCTCGGCCGGATCCGAGGTCACCGTCTCGCGCAGCCGCGCGATCCACTTCGCGGGCTCCACGAAGAAGACGCGGGTGTCATTCAGGGAGGTGGCGGCGAAGATCGCGGGGTAGTCCACCGCGCGCACGTTCTCGTAGGGGGTGTACTCCTTCATGTACCGGTACACCTCGGCGCTGTCGACGGGGTTGCCCCACTCCTCCCACTCGCCCACCGTCAGCGGCAGCGACGGGTCCAGGATCGTGGTCAGGGTGTCGACGAACGGGACCCCCGCGATGATGGCCCGGAACCGCTCCGGGGCGAGGTTGGCGACGGCGCCCATGAGCAGTCCGCCGGCGCTGCGCCCTTCGGCGGCGAGCCGGTCCGGGGCCACCAGCCCCGTCTCGACCAGATGCTCGGCCGCGGCGACGAAGTCGCTGAAGGTGTTCTTCTTCTCCAGCAGCTTGCCGTGCTCGTACCAGGCCCGGCCCATCTCCCCGCCGCCGCGCACATGGGCGATGGCGACCACCACGCCGCGGTCCAGCAGCGAGAGCCGGGTGGGCACGAAGGAGGGGTCCACGGAGACCTCGTAGGAGCCGTAGCCGTACAGGTAGCCGGGGGCGGTCCCGTCGGCCGGGACCTCCCGCCGGGCCACCAGGGAGATCGGGATCGCGGTGCCGTCGGCCGCTCGCGCCCACTCCCGCCGCTCCACGTACAGCTCCGGGTCGTAGTTCGGCACCGGGGTGCGGCGCAGGACGCTGACCTCGCCCCCGGCGACGTCGACCTCGGCGATGGTGGGCGGGGTGAGCAGGCTGGTGAGCTCGTACCGCAGCGAGGTCTGGTCCCAGTTCGGGTTCGCGTCGAGCTCGACGGTGTCCAGCTCGCCCCCGTGGCTGACCTCCCGCGCGGCCTCGAGGTCGAACGACCCGTCGGCCCGGCGGGGCAGGAGCCGCACGCTCGCGAGCCCGCCGCTGCGCAGCTCGAGCGCCGCGAAGGAGGCGAAGGCCTCGACCGCGAGCAGGCGCTCGCCCTCGCCCGGGACCAGGAGGTCCGTCCAGGCCGACGGGTCCTGCAGCGGCGCCTCGGCCAGGGCGAAACCTTCGGTGCTCGCGTTGTGCACGATCAGCAGGCGGTCCCCGGCGTGCTCGAGGGTGTAGTCCACGCCGTCGCGTCGGCCGCCCGCGGGACGCGGCGCCGAGGTGGGGTCGGCCAGGTCCAGCAGCCAGGCCTCCGACGTCGTCGTCGACCCCGCCTGGATCACGAGAGTGGAGCCGTCGCGGGAGCGGTCGAAGCCGATCATGAACCGCTCATCGCTCTCCTCGAGGACGAGCTCGTCGGTCTCCGCCGCCGCACCGAGGCGATGGCGCCAGATCTGGTGCTGACGCCAGGCCTCGTCCACGCGGGCGTAGAACAGCCACTGCTGATCGGCCGAGAAGGCCAGGCCGTAGCCGGCCCCGGTGACCGCCTCGTCGACGATCTCCCCGGAGCTCAGGTTCTTGATGCGGATCGTGAAGCGCTCATCGCCGGCCGTGTCCACGGCGTAGGCGAGCAGGGAGTGGTCGGGGGAGGGGGCGAGCCCGCCGAGGGAGTAGAACTCCGCGCCGGCGGCCTCGGCCTGCGCATCCAGCAGCACCTGCTCACCCTCGAGCATGGTGCCCGGCTCCACCTGCGGCATCGAGCCGGTGTCCGCGACCCGCGTGAAGGCGGGATAGTCGTTGCCGGCCGTGGTGCGGGTGATGTACCACCAGTGATCCCGGCGCACCGGGACGGACAGGTCCGTCTCCTGGGTGTGGCCGACGAACTCCCCGACCAGGGCCTCTCGCAGCCCGGCCAGGTGCGCGGTGCGGGCGTCGGCGTAGGCGTTCTCCGCCTCCAGGTGCGTGATGACCTCAGGGTCCGTCTTGTCGCGCATCCACGCGTAGGGATCGATGACGGTGTCGCCGTGGACGATCCGCTCGGTGGGACGGCGCGGCGGGACGGGCGGCGTGGGCAGAGCGTCGGTCATGGACGCGAGCCTACGGGCTCCTCCCTGTGCTCGCCGTGGTGCGGACCGCGCACGATGCGGCGCAGCTCGACCCGCGAGGAGAGTCGGAGCTTGGCGAGCGTGTTGCGCACGTGGTACTCGACCGTGCGCACGGAGATGTACAGCGACTCGGCGATCTCCCGGTTGCTGAGGCCCTCGCCCACCATGATCGCGATCTGCTGCTCCCGCTTGGTGAGGTAGGCGAGCACCGGGGGCAGGGAGCTGCGCGATGCAGGGCGCTCCGGCTGGTCCTCCACCGGCGCCGCCGGCACGGCGAGGCTGTTCGCCTGCGCGGTGAGCCGCTCCAGCCCGGACCGGGCGAAGGCGTTCGCCGCCTGGGTGGCCAGCAGCCGGGCGCGCTCCCTCGCCGCGGCGGAGGCGCCGGCGTCGGAGAAGACGTGACGGGCGGCGTCCAGCGCCGCGAAGGCGCGGTACAGGCGCAGCCCGCCGCCGGGCAGGCCGGCGAGGGAGGGGCGCAGCGGCGGCACGGCGTCGAAGTGCTCGACCGCGTCGAGGTGCCGACGGGCCGCGTCCTCCCGGTCCCCGCGCGAGGCCGCCAGCAGCGCCCGCGCGTACGAGGCGATGCCCGCGCGGGCCCGCTCGGCGTAGGGGATCGCGGGGTCCTCGATGCGGTCGATGAGCGTGGGCAGCTCGCCGGTGCGCCCCGTCGCGGCCAGGGACCGCGCGAGGATCATCGCCGGGGCCAGGCCGACCAGCCGCCAGCCGGAGACGTTCTCGTCGATCGTCTGCAGGTGCTCGGTCGCCGCCGCGTCGTCTCCCGCGCGCACGGCGTGCCAGGCCCGTGCCAGCTCCTCCACCGCGGTCAGACCGGTGGTCGTGCGCAGGGCGGAGGGCGAGCCGTCGATGCGCCGGAGGAAGCGCTGGGCACGATCGGTCTCGCCGCGCATGCCGGCGGTGAGCGCGGCGACGGCGTAGGCGAACAGGGCGCCGGCGTCCTCGGAGGTCAGCAGGGTCCCGCCCAGGGCGTGCAGCGCCGCGTCGTGCGCTTCGTCGAGGAGCCCGGCGTCGAAGTGCATGAGTGCCAGGCACATCTGCGTGTGGATGGCGAACGCGCCCTCCGCGGACGAGGAGAACGAGGTCACCAGCAGCTCGCGGGCGGTGCCCGGATGGCCCTGGCGGTGCAGCAGGGAGCCGATGATCCTCCTGATGGCCAGCTGCGCGGGCTCGGTGCCCGGCGTGGCGGCCAGCTCCTCGGCGATCGCGGTCATGTCGGCCGTGATGCCGGCTCGGGACGACCCGTCGCCATCGGCGAACAGTGCCCAGCAGCGCAGGATGCCGCGCAGGCTGGCGACCTCCGCCGGCGGGGCGTCGGGCAGCTCGGCGAGCTGGTCCACGACGACGTCGAAGGCGTGCCGGCCGACGTGGAACTCCCCGAGGGATCCTGCCAGGCGCGCGGCCCAGGAGGCGGCGTGGCCGAGCAGCAGGGTGCCGTCCGTGGAGCGGGGCGCGCGCAGTGCCGTCTCGAGGTGGCGGACGCTGTCGGCGAGCGAATGGTCCTCGATGGCCAGCAGCGTCTGGATGGCGCCGCGCACCTGCGGGTCGGCGGCGGCGAGTGCCGAGGCTCCGAGCTGCCGCAGCAGAGCGGGACGGTGCGCGGAGACCGCCGCGCGGGTCGCGGCGGCCACCAGATCGGGGTCGGGGGTGAAGGAGGAGGCGGCGGCGAGCATCTCGAAGGCCACGTCGAACGAGTGGCGTTCGAGGGCCGCGTAGCCCTCCTCCGCGAGCTCGCCGACGAGCTCCGTGGTCGCCTGCGGGGACGGCGGCCTGCTCAGCAGGGCGAGACGGTGCCGCAGCCGCTCCGCGCGGGTGCCGTGCTCGGCGAGCACCGCGTGCACGACGGCCCGGCGGTTGCGCTGCGTGGCGAACCGGATCGCCCGCGCGACCATGGCGTGCACCAGCCGGACATGATCCTCGTCCACGAGGGTGACCAGCCCGGTCGCCAGCAGCGTGGGCTCGCAGAAGGGCGCCAGCCCCTGCGACTCGAGCGCCTCGTCCAGGAGCGAGGACGGCAGCGTGGTGTCCGCGAAGCTCAGCAGCTCGAGGACGGCGCGGGTGGAGGGGTCGGCGTCGACGAGGATCTGCGGGACGGCGCGGTCGAACCGGCCCGCCCGCTGCGAGACGTCGGTCTCGAGGCTCCTGATCGCCAGTTCCAGATCGCGTTCGCCGGGACCGGCGGCCATCAGCCGGTCCAGCACGATGGCGACGTGCAGCGGGGAGCCGCCGGTCGCGCCGTGCAGACGCGCGGCGAACTCATCGGGGACGGGCACGCCGAGCTTGTCGCCGGCGAAATGCTTGATCGCGGTCTCGTCCAGCGGGTGCAGGGTGAGGTGGCTGCCGTGCACCTCCGTCGTCGCGATGGACCTGATGCGGTCGAAGAACGACGAGCTGCCCGTGCGGGCGGTGACGATGAAGAACGCCCGGGCCCTCTGGTAGGTCTCCGCGATGTGCCACATGGCCTCGGCCGTGGCGTCGTCGATCCACTGCACGTCCTCGATGATCAGGCAGGTGGCGATCGCCTCGCTGTTGAAGGCCTCGATCATCCGCCCGAGCGGATCGGTGGAGGTCACCGGCGCCTCGATCGACGCCACGATGCGATCGGCGACGGCGCCGGGGTACGCCGCGTCCCCGGGCATGCACGAGATGACCAGCACGCGCCAGGTCTGCTGGTGGCGCAGCTCTGCGGCGATGCGCTTGACCAGTGTGGACTTCCCGATGCCGGGAGGCCCCTCGATGGTGAGGGCCTGGGCGCTGTAACCGAGCACCCGGGTGGCGAGCTCGCGGGCGCTGTCGAGGGCGAGGTCGCGCCCGTAGATCGGCGGGAGTGCGGAGTCAGCAGTGGGCATGGCAGGTCGATTCCGTTTTTGGACACGTGACCGCATCAGCTGGACGGAGAGTACCAGGTACCCCAGTGCCCAGCACAGGGGTACCCGCCCCTCAATACCGGGTTCTCCCCGTACCCCGTACCGGGTTATGCCTCCAGCCGGTGTGATCCGGGTCCCGGCAGGCCTACGTTGCGGGAGTGCTCCGGGCCAGTCGCCGGGGCCCGCATCCCTTTCCGTGCCGAGTCGGAGGAATCGTGTCCACGATCCAATCTGCCCTGCCCTCGCACCCCGTTCTCCCCTGGCCGATCCTGACCTCCCCACTGCGGCGCCGGGGCCTGGCCGCGCTGATCGCGGCCGGGCTCACCGCCGGCATCCTGGCCGTGGTGGGCACCGAGCCCCTGGTGCTCGGCGCGGGAGCCGCGTGGTTCGTGCTGGCGCTGGCGACTCATGCCTTCGACATCCGCCGCGGTGAGCGGCACCGTTCGGCGCCGCTGCTGGTGGCGACCGCGTTCACCCTCGCCGCCCTCGCCGCTCACTCCGCCCTGTGGGGGCAGGCCGTGCGCGGTGACGTGGCTGTGCTGCTGCTCGCCCTGACCCTCGCGCACTGGGCCAGCACGCCGCTGGTGCGTCTCGTCCTCGATCGTACCGTGCCGCCGCGGGCGATCATCGTCTGCCCGGCGGCGGAGATCGTCCGCCACCGCCACGGCCGCTCCCAGCGGGTGCGCGGATTCTCCGCCGAGACTCTCCAGGATCCCGACGTCGTCGTCGCCGCCGTGCTGCACGACGTGGCCCGCGGCGGCGCCGACCGCGTCGAGCTGCTGCCGGGCATC
Source organism: Brachybacterium sp. SYSU DS0246 (assembly GCF_059391765.1). Classification (NCBI taxonomy): domain Bacteria; kingdom Bacillati; phylum Actinomycetota; class Actinomycetes; order Micrococcales; family Dermabacteraceae; genus Brachybacterium; species Brachybacterium sp. SYSU DS0246. The sequence continues at coordinate 73,560 of NZ_JBZXYT010000012.1, forward strand.
CCGGACCGCACCGTGCAGCAGCTGGCCTGGGCGCTGCGCCGGGACGGCGTGGAGCTCCTCCTGCACCAGCCCACCGGCAGGGTGCGCAGCTCGCGCACCGAACTGCTGATGACGGCCCACGGGCCCGGCCTGTTGCTGACGCCCCCGCGTCCGGGCCTGCTCACCCGGGTGGGCAAGCGCGCCCTCGACGTGCTGGGCGCCGCGGCGCTGCTGGTGCTGCTGGGCCCGGTGCTGCTGGGAACCGCCCTGGCGGTCCGCCGTGAGGACGGCGGTCCCGCCCTCTACCGGCAGGAGCGCATCGGTCTGGACGGGAAGCCGTTCCAGATCTACAAGTTCCGCACCATGGTCCAGGATGCCGACGCGCAGCTCGAGGCCCTGCTGCGCGAGCAGAACGCCGACGGCCGCCCGCTGTTCAAGGTCTCCGCGGACCCGCGGGTGACCCGCCTGGGAGCGTTCCTGCGCCGCAGCTCGATCGACGAGCTCCCGCAGCTGCTGAACGTGCTCGAGGGCACCATGAGCCTGGTGGGCCCCCGCCCGCAGCGGCCCGCGGAGGTCGCCCTCTACGACGGCGACGCCGAGCATCGCCTCGGGGTCCGCCCCGGCATGACCGGCCTGTGGCAGGTCTCGGGACGCTCCCGGCTCAGCTGGGAGCAGGCTCGCGAGCTCGACGTCTACTACGCGCACAACTGGTCACCGCTGCTGGACCTCACGATCCTGCTGCGCACCTTCAAGGCCGTCCTGACCAGCGACGGAGCCGTGTGATGCGCATCCTGCACCTGATCCACAGCACGCATGTCGGCGGCGTCGAATCCGCGGCCGCGCACCTGCGGGAGGAGCTCGCCGACCACGAGCGGATCCAGTACCGCATCGCCGTCCTCGCCGCGGCGGACCCGGACCAGGCCGTCCTGACCGCCGACGTCGCCGGCTCCGCCCTGAACTCCCCGCTCTCCGCCCTCGCTCTGCTGCGCCAGATCCGCCGCTGGGACCCCGACGTGCTGGTCACCTCCCTGTGGCGCAGCGTGGCTGTCGGCGCCCTCGCCCGAGCACTGGGGCGCAGACGGCCGTGGGCGATCTGGGTCCACAACTCCCGCTTCACCCAGCCCGTGGACCGGCTGGTCCATCACTGGGCCCTCCCGCGCGCCGACCTCGTGCTGTGCGACTCGATCGCCGCCCGTGACCTGCTCGCCGAGCCGATCCTGCGCCGCGCCGGCGCCCGCCACCCCGCCGTGCTCGTGCGTCCCGACGCGGCGCCCCTGCCCGCCCACACCGCGGCCGCCCCCGCCCTGCGGGCACAGCTGCGCCTGGTGACCTGGGGGCGGATCGCCCCGCAGAAGCGCCTGGACGTCGCCCTTGGGATCCTGGCGCAGCTGCGCGAGCAGTCGCCCGCCGGGGCGCACCTGACCATCATCGGCCCCGACAGCGGGGGCCTGGCGGACCTGCGCGCCGAGATCACCCGGCGGCGGCTCGCCGACGCCGTTACGCTGACCGGTCCCGCCGATCGCGCCGCGATCGCCCGCGCCGCCGCCGAGGCCGACGTGTTCATCCAGACCTCCGAGTTCGAGGGCTACGCGATGGCGGCCCACGAGGCGCTCGCCGCGGGGATGGTCAGTCTGCTCACGCCCGTCGGCGACCTCGCCTCCGACACGCGCGACGGCGACCACGCCCTGCACCACCACGGCGACGCCGCCCGCTCCGCCGCCCGTCTGCTCGAGCTGGCCGAGGACCCGGCCGCCTGGGCCGAGATGTCCCACCGGGCCCGCCACGTGCGCACCACCGCCATGGCCGACGAGTTCGCCGCCGCCTGCGAGGTGCTGGCATGAGAGCGATCCGTGAAGCAGGCATCGACAACCAGATCCTCGTGCTTCTGGCCGCAGCCGGCGCGCTGATGGCCTCCCTCGGGATCAGGCCGTACCTCCCCGAGCACTTCCTCTGGGACGACGGCCTGCTGCAGCTGACGATCCACGGCGGCAGCCTCGTCGACGAGGCCGAGTCGTTCGAGCGCGTCGGCCATCTGTACGCGCTGGCCGGGCTCGGGGAGGCGCCGCCGCTGGCCGCACTGCTCGGCGTGGCGCTCTATTGCAGCGGAATCCTGCTCGCCGTGGGCTGGGAGCGCACCGCCCGGCTCTCGATGCCGTCGCTGCTGGTGACCATGGCCTTCTTCGTGCCGGCGCTGGCCTATCTCGCGCAGTACTCCAAGGAGCTGGTCACTCTGGGCGTCGCGATGCTCGTCGTCGTGATCCCCGACGGGCGCGGCCGGCTCAGCACGGCCATGGGCGAGCTGGCCGTGATCGGCGGAGCGCTCGCCTACGGGGCCACGCTGCGCCCGTACTGGCTGATCATCGCCGTGATGTACATCGGCTGGCGGATCCTGCTGCCGCGCACCGCCCACCCGCTGCTGCTGGTCGCCCTGCCCGCCGCCGCCTACGCGGTGCTCCAGCCCCTGTTCCAGGCGGTGCTCGGGCACGGGCTGCAGGGGGCGCGCGAGTGGTCGAACGCCGAGCGCGCCGGCGAGCAGGTCAACACCCTGATCCAGAGCGTGGCCCCGGACGCCCGCGGGGCCCTCGGCGTGCTCGCGGCACTGGCCATGCTCGCGCTGATGGTGGTGCCCGTGCAGCTGCTGGTCTCCGGGGACGCCTTCCATCTGGCCAGCGGCATCGCGATCGTCGTGGTGTGGGCGCTGGTGCTGGTGCCCGTCCTCGGTGGGCGCTTCGTCGGCGCCCGCTCCCCGCGAGCCACCCGCGCCGCCTCCCTGCTGCTCGCCTTCCTCGTGGTCCAGGCGCTGTTCGAGCCGGACTACGGCTCCGCGCTCAAGCACCTGACCCCGCTGCTCCCGCTGGTCCTCATGGTGCACCTGCATCGGGGGCGGTCATGACCTCGTCGATCCTGCACATCACCGATGCCGCCTCCTCCGGCGTGCTCGCCGCCGTGACCACCTTCGCCCGCGCCCAGAGCGCCGTGCCGGGGATCGACGTCACCCTCGCCTACGTCCCCCGCCACGATTCGCCCTCCCCGGAACGGATCCAGGCGCTCGCCGGGGACCGCGTCACTGTGCTCCGCTGGAGCCGCAGCCCCCGCACCGCCCTGCCGGCCCTGCTGGTGCGCGCCACGGCCGAGCTCACGGGCCGACGGGACGTGCTGGTCCACCTCCACTCCTCCCGCACCGGGATGATCGGGCGGACCGTGGCGGTGCTGACCGGGCACCGGGATCGCACCGTCTACAGCCCCCACTGCTTCGCGTTCGACCGCAGCGACGCCGGCACCCTGCACCGCCGGGTGCTGACGGCCCTGGAGCGGGCCGGGACCCTGCTGGGCCCGCGCCTGCTGCTGGTCTCCGAGACCGAGGAGCGCCTGGCGCAGCGGGTCCTGCCCCGCGCCCGCACCGCCGTGCTGCGCAACCGGGTCGACGCCGAGCAGCTCGCCGCCCTGCCCCGGCCCGAGGTCGGGGCCGCATCCGGCGGCGACCTGCGCGTCGTCCACGTCGGCCGGATCGCCGCCCAGAAGCGGCCCCGCGAGTTCGACGCCGTCGCGCGCGGCTGGCATGAGCAGCATCCCGGAACCGTCTTCCGCTGGCTGGGGGAGGGCGAGCGCGACCTGCTGGGCCCGGACGTCGAGGTCAGCGGCTGGCTGGACCGGGACGCGCTGCTCGCCGAGCTCTCCCGGGCCGACGTCCTGCTGTTCACCAGCGCCGGTGAAGGGCTGCCGATCGCGGTGCTCGAGGCGCAGGCGCTCGGTGTCCCCGTCCTCGCCCATGACGTGACCGGCATGGCCGACGTGGTCATCGACGGCGTCACCGGGCTGCTGCGCGCGGACGCCGAGGGCCTGCTGCAGGCCCTCGGCGAGCTGGCCGCTGATCCGGCACGACGTCGGGCCCTGGGCGAGACCGCCCGGGCCCGGGTGCGTGCCTGCTTCGGCCTCACCCATCTCGCGGAGGACTCCTTCGCGGCCTATCGCCAGGTCGGCGTACCTATCGGAGAGGAATCAGCATGACGTCGGAGAGATTCTGGGAGGTGCTGCGCATCCGATGGGCGTGGCTGCTGATCGGGCTGGTCATCGGCCTCGTGGTCGCGGGCATCGCCCTGGCCCTGCTGCCGAGGACCTACAGCTCGGAGGCCGGGGTGCTGGTGGAGGCCGAGATGCCCGGCGGCGACGTCGCGGGCTTCAGCGCGACGGTCTTCGTCGATGAACGGCTGCCCACCTATGTCGATCTCGGTCGCGCAGATGCGGTCCACCAGGACATCCGCGAACTGCTCGGCCAGGACCTCTCCCGCGACCAGATCGAGTCGAGCGTGTCCTACGGGGCGACGCCGGGCTCGATGGTCCTGTCCATCACCGGCACCGGTGACACCGCGGCCGAGGCGCAGGACACGGCCGACGCCGCAGCGACGGCGCTGGCCACCTCCATCGAAAGCACCTCGACCGACTCCATCGAGGTCACCGCGACCCTCGTCCAGGAGGCGACCCTGCCCACCGGTCCCGAGGACCCCGACCCCCTCATCATCCTGCCCGCCGGAGCGCTCGCCGGTCTCACCGTCCCGCTGCTCCTCGCTCTCGCCCTCACTCCCCGCCGCCAGGAAGGACTCTCGTCATGATTCTCAGACTGCTCGGCCGTGGACACGGCCCCGACTCCCTCGACCGCGACCCCGCCACCACGAGCCCGCTGACCCCCTTCGGACTCGACATGTCCGCCCTGACCAGCCGGCTCACAGCACTGAACGGCCACACCACCAGGGCGCCGGACCTCGGCCCGGTGCGCGAGCTGGTCGCCGGCAAGCGCGTGCTGGTCACCGGCGCCGGCGGCTCCATCGGATCGGAGCTGTGCCGCCAGCTGCGCGGCCTCGATCCCGCCCGGCTGTCCCTGCTGGACCGCGATGAGTCAGCGCTGCACGAGCTGCAGATGTCGATGAACGGCGCCGCCCTGCTGGACACGCCCGACACCGTCCTCGCCGACATCCGCGATCCCCGCGCCCTGGACGCGGTCTTCGCCGAGCACCGGCCCCAGCTGGTGGTCCACGCCGCCGCGCTCAAGCACCTCCCGCTGCTGCAGCGCTACCCGCGGGAGGCCTGGATGACCAACGTGCACGGGACCCGGAACGTGCTCGAGGCCGCGACCCGCCACGGGGCCGAGCGGCTGGTGAACATCTCGACCGACAAGGCCGCCAGCCCGACCAGCGTGCTGGGCCGCTCCAAGCGGGTCGCCGAGGCGCTGACCGCGCATTACGCCGAGCGCACCGGCCTGCCGTTCGTCTCGGTGCGGTTCGGCAACGTGCTGGGATCGCGCGGCTCCGTGGTGCCCACGTTCGTGGAGCAGGTGCGCCGCGGCGGCCCGCTGACCATCACCCACCCCGAGGTCTCGCGGTTCGTGATGACGATCCCGCAGGCCTCCTCGCTGGTGCTCTCCGCCGTCACCGTCGGGGCGCCGGGGGAGACCCTGGTGCTCGACATGGGCCGACCGGTGCGGATGGTGGACGTCGCCACCGCCATCGCGGAGCTCGCCGGCGTCGAGTGCGCGATCGTGTACACCGGCCTGCGGCCGGGGGAGAAGCTCCACGAGGAGCTGTTCTCCGAGTACGAGCAGCTCGATCGCACCGAGCACGACGGCATCAGCCGGGTCCGCTGCGCCTCGATCGACCCCGCCACCCTGCCCGGCGTCGAGGAGTGGTCCGATCACGTGCGCGAGTTGATGATCCCCTCGGGGTACGACCCGCTGTTCACCACGCCCGAGCCGGCTGCCGTGGCGGCCGCGGAGCCCCAGCAGATCATGGCGGTGAGCTGAATGGGCCCGCGCATCCCTGTGTCCGTCCCCACCGTCGGCCCTGCGGAGCAGAGAGCCGTCGGCGAGGCGATCGCCGGCGGCTGGATCGCTCCCGCCGGCCCGGACCTGCGACGCTTCGAAGCGGCGCTGGCCGAGCGCACCGGCCGTGCCCGCGCCGTCGCGGTCGCCTCCGGCACCGCCGCTCTCCACCTGCAGCTGCTGGCCGCCGGCGTCGGCCCCGGCGACCGGGTCATCTGCCCGACCCTCACGTTCGTCGCCACCCTCAACGCGATCTCGCAGACCGGGGCGACGCCGGTGCTCGTGGACTGCGACGACACCGGCAACCTCGAACCCGAGCTCGTCGACGCCGCCTTCGCGCATCCCGCTCGCGTCGGCGGACCGATCACCGCGGTGCTGCCGGTGGACGTGTACGGCAAGGTCGCCGATCATGACCGCCTCGGGGCGATCGCCGCCCGGCACGGTGCGCAGCTGATGGTCGATGCCGCGGAGTCCCTCGGCGCCACCCGGGCAGGGCGTCCCGCCGGGTCGCAGGGGCGCGCGGCGGCGGTCTCCTTCAACGGCAACAAGATCATCACCGCCTCCGCCGGCGGGGCGGTCCTGACCGACGACGAGGAACTCGCCGACCGGGTGCTGTTCCTGTCCACCCAGGCCCGGGAGGACGTCCCGCATTACCTTCATCGCGAGCACGGGTTCAACTACCGGCTCTCGAACGTGCTGGCCGCGCTGGGGATGGCGCAGCTGGGGCGGCTCGACGAGTTCCTCGCCGCGCGCCGCGCCCATCGGGAGCGCTACCGCGCGCTGTGCGAACGCGTGCCCGGGCTGCGGATCCTCGGTGGCGACGACGCCGGAGACAACTGCTGGCTCACGGCGCTCGTCCTGGACTCGGGCATCGTCGCCGGTGAGCTGGGCGACGAGCTCGGTCGCCACGGCATCGAGACCCGCCGGCTGTTCACGCCCCTGCACGTCCAGCCGCTGTGCGCCGACCCCTCCCGCTTCCCCCGCCTGGTCGACGGCACCGCCGAGCGGCTGTTCGCGACGACCCTCGTGGTGCCCAGCTCCCCGGCGTCCTCGCCGCGGGAGATCGACGAGGTCTGCGACCGGATCGAGATGTCGCTGACCGGCAGCCGTGACCGGCGGCGGGAAGGAGCCCTGACCGCATGAATGCACCCTGCGCCCTCGTGATCGCCCCGCACCCGGATGACGAGGTGCTCGGAGCGGGCGGCACCATCGCCCGGTTGGCCGGCGACGGCTGGAGGGTGGTCGTCGTCGTGGTCTGCTCGGATCTGCCGCCGACGTACCCCGCCGGCATCGCCGAGGAGGTCGAGGCGGAGGCGCGGGAGGCACATGCGCTCCTCGGTGTCGCCGTCTCGGAGTTCCTGCACCTGCCGTCGGTCGAGCTCTCGCGCGGTGCCGTGACCACGCTGAACGGGCCGCTGCAGGCCCTGGTCGAGGAGCACCGGCCCACGCTCGCGCTGATCCCGTTCCCGGACCGGCACGTCGACCACCGCACCGTGTTCGACGCCTCGATGGTGGTCACCCGGCCCGTCGGCGCCGGCCGGGATCTGCGGACGGTCGCCATGTACGAGACCGTCTCGGAGACGTTCTGGAACGCTCCCGGGGCCGAGCCGACGTTCACCCCGTCCTGGCATGTCGACATCACCGAGACCGTCCGGACCAAGATCGATGCCTTCCGCTGCTTCGCCTCTCAGCTGCAGCCGGACCCGGGGCCGCGGTCGGCGCGGGCTCTGCAATCCTTGGCCGGCTTCCGCGGCAGCCAGGTCGGGCTGTCGTCGGCCGAATCCTTCCAGGTGGTGCGCTCCGTGAGCCCCGTCGGGCCGGTGATGGGACGGTGAACGGGCCCGACTCCCGGCGCCGTGCCGGCACGGACGCGGTGACGATCGCCCTGGGCTACCTCACGAGCTTCGCCTACCCCCTGGTCTCGCTGCCCTTCCTGGCCCGGGTGCTGGGGGTCGCCGACCTCGGCGTGGTGATGCTGCTGCTGGCAGTGCTGCAGGTCGTCATCCACGTCACCGACTTCGGATTCAGCATCAGCGCGCTGCGCCGGGCCAGCCTCGCCCGCACCGTCGCGGAGCGGTCGCAGGTGCTCATGGAGACGGTGTGGGCAAAGACCCTGATCTGGCTGGTCTGCACGGTCGTGATGATCGCGGTGACCCTCGTCGTCCCCGGGCTGCACGAGCACGCGGGCGCGATGATGCTGGGCCTGCTGCTGGTGCTCGCCGGCGCCTGGTACCCGGGCTGGATGCTGCAGGCGATGGGCCGCATGCTCACCTTCGCCCTGGTGATGTCGCTGTCGCGGATCATCGCCCTCGGCGGTCTGCTGCTGACCGTGCGCGATCCGGCGCACATGGATCTCGCCGTCGCGTGGCAGCTGGCCCCTCAGGCGCTCGCTGCGGTGATCGCCTGGTGGCTGCTCGTGCGCGTGTGGGGATCGGCGCGCGTGGTGCGGGTGACCCGGCTGGGCGTGACGACGGCGCTGCGGGACTCGGCGCCGCTGTTCGTCTCCAATGCGACCGTGGTGGTCACCGCCTCGACGAGCTCGCTGGCCCTGGGCGCCTTCGCGGCGCCATCCCAGGTGGCCTTCTTCGGCGCCGCCGAGCGCTTCGGCAATGCCGTGCGCGGGGTGATGCGGGGAGTGGTCGATGCGATGCTGCCGCGTATGGCGGCGGGGAACGTGGCGGGGATGCGCCGCTTCGTGAGCCTCGGGGTCGTGGCCGCGTACGGGACGGCGGGTGCCTGCCTGGCGATCGGGGCCGGCTGGGTGATCCCCTGGTACCTCGGTGCGGACATGGTCGGGGCGATCTGGCCGACGCGCCTGGTCGGCGTCATGATCATGATCGCCGGGATCACGACGGTGCTCACGCTGCACGCCAACGCCGAGCACCGGTACGGCCTGGTCGCGCGCCTCACCGCGATCGGCGCAGTCGTCCATGTGGCGCTCTGCATCCCGGCCGTCCTATGGGCCGGTGCGGTCGGCGCGACGCTCGCACTCATCGTCACCGAGACCGTGATGGCGACTCTGTTCCTGCACGACCTGCTGCGGCGGCGGTCCGCCGGGGTGCGGGGTGCGCAGGCCGGGGCCGACGCGCATGGCCGGCGTGCTCGCCGCGTCGACCTGGGGATCTGAGCGGCGACACGCAGATCCGGGCCGGCGGAGTCAGGCAGAGTCAGGCGGACTCAGTCGATGAGGTGCTCAGCGAGGCCGTCGACCTCGGCGAGGGCGGCGGCGACCCGGGCGTCGTCCTCGCCGTCGTGCTGGGCCATGGGGAAGCGGGCCTGGCCGACATCCACGCCGCGGGAGCGCATGGCCGATTTCAGCGCCGGGAACGTCTCGCCGCCACCGGCCAGGGCGTCGAGCATCCCCACGGCGATCGCCTGCAGGCGCCGCGCCTCGGTGAGGTCTCCGGCGCCGACGGCGCGGTACAGCTCCGTGTACAGCTTGGGGGCGAGGTTGAAGGTGGCGCCGATGGCACCGTCGGCGCCCTGTGACAGAGCCGCGACCAGCAGCTCGTCGGAACCGATGAGGATCGAGAAGTCGTCGCGGACCCGTGCGCGGATCCGAGCGAGGACCGCGAGGTCGCTCGAGGTGTACTTGAGCCCGTCCAGGACCCCTTCGGCGGCGAGGTCGCAGATCAGGTCGGCACCGAGGGTGCGGCCGGTGGAGGCCGGGATCGTGTAGCCGAGGAGGGGCAGGTTGCTGGATGCGCGCACGTCCCGGAAGTACGCGGCGAGCGAGTCGTCGCTATAGCCGTAGTAGATCGGGATGGAGGCGCTGATGGCCGTGGCGCCGCTGTCGGCGGCTCGCCGCGCGAGCTCCCGCACGGCGCGCTGGTCGGAGTGGGCGACCTGGAAGACGACCTCGCGTCCGTCCGCCACGTCTGCGACGGTCTCGAGGATCTGCAGCCGCTCCTCGACGCTGAGCAGGTAGTACTCGCCCGAGGTCCCGGTGACGAAGTGCCCGTCGACGCCGGCCTCGTTGAGCCGGCCGACGAGCGACCGGGTCCGTTCGACGCTGACAGCTCCATCGTCGTCGTACGCGGTGAGCAGGGCAGGCAGGACACCGTTGATCGTCATCGCACGGAGCCTACCGGGGTGCTGCGCCGTGGTCCTGTCAGAGCGCTCCGAGCCAGATCGGGTTCGTCAGCGCTGCCATCGCCCCGAAGCCCGCCGTCGGCCCCATCGTGGTTCCACCGGCGGAGCCGTCCTCGAGCGGATGGCGCACCTCGGCACGCACGAAGGCGCTGACCTCGGCGGCCGTGGTCCAGGTGATCGTGCCGCGCCCGTCCCCGGCCAGCACCGTCTGCAGCAGCTGTCCCTGATCCGTCAGCAGGCGCACCGTCCCGTCGGGCACCCCGGAGACCTCCAGCGTCACGGTGATCGTCTCGTCGCGGTCGACGTCGAGCCGGTCGCCGATGCCTGCCTCGGCCCCGCCGGCCGAGGCGACGAGGGACAGGTCGATGTCCGCCGACTCGGCCAGCCAGGAGCGGCCGGCTCGGATGCCGGCCAGCAGCGCGTCCCGGGAGAGACCGTCGGCCAGCACCACGTTGTGGGGCGAACCGACCGAGTCGCCGGGGCTGTGAGCGTCGCTGTTGCCCATCGCCGGCAACCACGACCCCGTTCCGCCACGCTTGCCGCCCTTGCCGCGCGCGGACTCGGCGAGGAGGTTCGCCCAGGTCGACACGGCGGTCTCGTCGTCCCAGCCCCAGGGGCCGGTCCATACCTCGGTGGCGTCGAGATCCTCGAGGCCGAACTTCCACTCGCACCCGATCCACGGGCAGTACAGGTGCGCCGAGACGGCGAGGGCGTCGGTCTTCTGGACCTGCTTGCGGTAGCGGTCGAACTCGTCGTCCCGGTTGCGGTAGCGCCATTCGACGAGCTCCCCGGCGGGCATCCCCAGGGCGAGCCAGTGCCCGTGGCGCGTGGTGACCTCCTCACCGGTGAGGATGAGCAGGTCATCACCGGCCAGCGGGCCCCACACCCCGTGAGAGCTGGTGGTGTTGTGATCAGTGGAGACGATGAAGTCCAGTCCCGCCTCGCGGGCCGCGGCCGCGACCTGCTCGGGTGTGTACTTCCCATCGGAGTGGACGGTGTGCAGGTGGGCGTCGCCGCGGTACCAGTCGCGCCCGCGGCCCGGGGCCTGCAGCGGCGGGTACTGCGGCTCGATGGCCTCCTCGGCGTCGCCGTAGGTGAGGGTGACGACCACCTCGTAGTCCATGCCCTGGGGCGCCACCTGGTACGGCGCGAGCAGCACGTTCCAGGTGCCCTCCTCGATGTCCCCGGCGATGTAGCCGGGCGTCGCCTCGGCGCGGCTGAGGAAGAACTCGGTGCGGAACCCGCCGGACCAGCCGCGGAACCCGCGTCCGCCCAGTTTCGTCCCGTTCTGATCGAAGATGCCGATGTCCAGCGCATTGCCCGGCGTCCCGTCGGGCACCTCGGGGCTCGAGTAGGAGTAGGCCACGTGCAGGCGGGAGACCCCGCGCGGGACCTCGACGGGGATCTCGGCGAAATCCGGGGCGCCGATCTCGAAACGGCCGGTCAGGGTACGGGTCTCGGGGTCGCCCGAGGCGCCCGGGTCCGCGGCCGCACGCCCGGTGAAGGACAGCGGGGCGAGGACGGCGACGGCGCCGGCCGCTGTGAGCAGCGTGCGACGCGACGGTGCGGACGGAGCGGAGGGGGCATGCGAGGAGGAGTTCATGCTCGCTGAACGTAGTCGCGGCAGGTGTCCTGGATCTGCATCGTGGGCGGCGGCGCGGTGAACGGTATCCTGGGGGCACGAGGCAGGGCCGCACGGGAGGTGTGGACCATGGATTTCACCGCAAGCATCGTAGTCGGCTACGACGACACGACGGCGTCGGCGGGCGCCGTGCGCTGGGCCGCCGAGCTCGCCCGGGACACGCGCAGACCGCTGCGACTGGTCCACGCCTGGACGCTGCCGATGCTGGGCCACGGCATGACAGGGGTCCCCGTGATGGACCCCGCCGGCCCCCGCAACCAGGCGCTGCGCGTACTGGACGACGCCGTGGACGCGGTCAGTGACGTGACCCGCGAGATCGCCGTGAGCACCGAGCTGCTGCCCGGCAATCCCCGCGACGTGCTCGGCGAGGTCTCGGTGACCGCCGATCTGCTCGTCGTCGGCACCCGGGGTCTCGGCGCCGTGATGGGCACCCTGCTGGGCTCCGTCAGCCGCGGCATCCTCCACGACGCCGGCTGTCCGGTCGCGATCATCCGCTCCGACCAGCACCGGGCCGGTCCCGTGCTCGCCGCGGTCGACGGGTCCGAGGCGGGCCAGGAGGCCGTGGACGCGGCCTCCGACCTGGCCGCCGCCTGGGGCACGGCGCTGCGCATCGTCCATGTGCGCGCCGGGGGAGCGGCGGCCGATGCCGACGGGCTGCTCGAGGCGGCGGTGCAGCGGGCGCGCGGCCGGCACGACGGGATCACCGTGGACGCCGGACTGCTCGAGGGCCGCTCGGTGCCCGACGCGCTGCTGACCGCGGCCGCCGGGGCGCGCATCCTGGTGATGGGCCACCGCGGGGTGAGCCGAGGGCCGTTCGGCTCCACTGCCCACGCGACGCTTCTGCACGCCACCGGGAACGTCATGGTAGCCCGGCAGTGCGACGGATCCGGCACGTGACCTGACTCGCGTCGAGGGCGGTCGGGTTTGAACGGCAGATGGCGCGATGGTTAAGCTGTCTGGCGGTAGCGTGTCCGAGCGGCCGAAGGTGCATCACTCGAAATGATGTGTACGGAAACGTACCGCGGGTTCGAATCCCGCCGCTACCGCCCTTTTCCTGAGTCGCGTCATCGTTTACGAACGGTGGCGCGGCTCAGTGCATTCGTGGGTGCACATGCCCGCGGGCAGCGGCACCGAGCACGCGCGCTGCCGTAGATTGACCGTCCATGGAACCGGCCCCGCACCCGTCCTCGCCGCCCTCGGAGCAGTCGTCTCGACGGCGCGGTCTCTCCGTGCTGCTGACGTTGCTCGCCTGGGCGGTGCTGCTGCTCATCCTGTACGCGCTGGGTCTCGCGATCGCTCCGGACGAGAATCCCGACGGGCGCTGTGAGGGCATCGGTTTCGGGTGTGCCCTCACCCCGCGGGACACGGTGGTCTTCGTGGGGCTGCTGCTGGGCGCGCCGACCCTGGGCGGACTGCTGCTGCTCGGCGGAGGACTGAGCGTCCTGCTGCTGCGGCGCACCCCCTGGCCGGGCGTGCTCATCGGGTCCCTCGGGGCGCTCGTCGGCGCGGGCGTGGTCTTCGCGATCACGGTCGCGCTGCTCGCCGGGAGCTAGCGGATCCGGAGGAGCTGGCACGGCGGCGGCCGGTTCCTCCGGCCGCGTGATCAATCGCTCCGGTGGTCGGATCAGCCGGAACCCCTCCCGGTGACCGATGCTGGAGTCATGACTTCCTCCTCACCCGAGACCACGTCCCGGCGTGGCCCCGCGACCACGGACCCCAGCGACCCCAGTGGAGGTCCCGCCCGCGCCCATCACCCCGTGGTGACGGCTCTCGCGCTCTCGGCCGGCACGGCCGCTCTGGTCGGCGCCGAATTCATCCCGGCGGGCGTCCTCCCCGGCATGGCCGCGGACCTCTCCGTGACCGAGGGCCGCGCCGGGCTCACCGTGGCGGCGACGGCCCTGGCCGGAGCGCTGACCGCGCCGACCATCGCCTCGATCCTGCCGCGCACCGACCGGCGCACCGTGCTGCTGTCCCTGCTGGGCCTGGCGATCCTCTCCAACCTCGTGGTGGCCCTCGCCCCGTCGCTCGCGGTGGTGCTCATCGCCCGCGTCCTGCTGGGGGCGGCGATCGCGGGGTTCTGGTCCTTCGCCCTGTCCGTGGGCGTCCAGGTGACCGGTCGCGCCGCCCTGGTCTCGACCACGGTGGCCCTCGGCACGAGCACCGCGACCATCATCGGCATCCCGGTCGCCTCGGTGCTCGGTGACATCATCGGCTGGCGTGCGGTGTTCCTCGTGATGAGCGCCCTCACGCTGGTGGCGGCCGCCGTGCTGTGGCGGCTGCTGCCGGCCGTGCCCGCACAGCCCGGTGCGGGCCTGGCCATGATGCGGGAGGCGCTCGGCAACCGCCGCCTGGTGGTGGGCGTCGCGGTGATCGCGGTCGCCGCCTTCGCCAACTTCACCGCCTACCCCTACATCCGGGTCGCGATCGAGGCGGTCGATGCCTCGGCGGTCGCCGCGCTGCTGCTGATCTGGGGTCTCGGCGGAGTGCTCGGCAACCTCGCCGGCGGATACCTCTCGCGCTGGATGCGCTGGGCCGCCACGGCGGGCCCGGCGATCCTCGCCGTCGCGCTGTTCGGGATGGCCACGACGGAGCAGACGGGTGTGCTGGTCGTCGTCGTGATCGCCTGGGGCCTGGGCTTCAACATGGTGCCGGTGACCACGCAGCTGTGGGTCTCCGCGGTCGAGCCCCGTCGCGTCGAGTCAGCGATCTCGCTGCAGGTCACCGCGTTCCAGGTGGCGATCATGGCCGGGTCCGCCGTGGGCGGGGTGCTGGTGGATCACCAGGGCCCGGCAGCGGCCATGGCGCTCGGAGCCGTCGTCTCCGCCGTCGCCGCGATCGGGTTCGCCTCGATCAAGGTGCGCCCGCGGGAGGTCTGACGCCAGCGGCCCGGAGTGGTCCCGGTGTGGGCGCGGAAGGCGCGGACGAAGGCCTCCGCCGATCCGTATCCGGCGTCGTGGGCGATGGCAGAGATCGGTGCGTCGGAGCCGGCGAGCTCGCCCATCGCCCAGCCCATGCGCAGCCGGCGCAGGTACTGCATGGGGGAGTGGCCGGTGGCGCGGCGGAACCGGTCCACCAGCGCCGTCGTGCCGACGTGGGCGGAGGCCGCCAGGTCCGTGAGCGTCCACGAGCGGCACGGCGCGGCCGCCATCCGGGCGACGACGCGAGCGACGACAGGATCCGCCTCCCGCTCCCGCTCCGGACCCCGACTCTGACCGGCATCGATCCTCGCCTCGCTGAGCATGGCCGCGCCGATCAGCTCGCCGTAGGCGCGGGCGACGTCGGGGCGTTCGACGGTAGTGGATCCGTCCAGCGGGCACTGGGCCAGCAGCCCGAGCACGCCGGCCTGTCGCCGGTCGAAGCCCGGCACGATCAGCGGGTCCCGCGGCGGCTCGGGGCCGAGGTGACGGAGGTCGGCCAGCTGGAGGGTGGAGGGCTCCAGGGTCGTGGCCGGGTGCAGCTGGGCGTGGTGGAGGTAGGCGGCGTCCCCGGCCTCGAGGCGCCGGGCCTCGCGCCCGGCGCCGAGGGAGACGGCGCCGGAGCGTACGTGCAGCCAGAGGGAGGAGCGGCGCGGGGCGACGGGGGAACGGGCGGGCAGCTCCACCGTCGTGGAGAGGGCGATGCGCCAGGTGCTCGGGACTGCGCTCATGCCAGGGCCAACCGTCCGCCGGTCCCGGGCATTCCCGCGAGCCACCGTCGCGTCGACTCAGAGGTCCTCGTCGAGGTTCTTCTCCAGCAGGTCGGCGAGAGCGGTGAGCGAGTCCTCGGCCCCGTCGCCGTCGGCGCGCAGCGTCACCTCGTCGCCATGGTCGGCGCCGATGGTCAGGAGCATCAGGATGCTCGAGGCGGGCACCGCCTTCCCACCGGGCTTCTTGATCGTCACGGCTGCGGGCTGTTCGCTGGCCGCCTGGGAGAAGATCGCCGCCGGGCGGGCATGGAGCCCGCTCGTGCTCGCGATCCTCACGGTACGTTCTGGCATCTCAAACGCCTTTCTCGACGTGTCGGCCCCCAGCGTAGCCTCGCCCGGGCCGTGCGAACGAGCGCCGGCTCGACGACCGGCGTCCCGGAGAGTTCATCGAGCGTTCACCGGCTGGTCCGATTACCCGAGAGAAACCGGACATGTGCCCAGAAGAGCTTTCCGAAATGCACCGGTTCGGGGTAGCGTGCATCCGGATCCGTCAGGGGTGGCGTGATGCAGGGAGGGGGAGCGCTCAGCGGGGTCAGCGGAATCCGCCGACGACGCCGGGGCTGTCGTAGCCGGACATGCCGGGAGGCGTGGCCTGGACGCTGGTCGGTCCGGACGCGTCGCGGCCGGTCCCGGTCAGCTCGAACCAGGCGATCATGTCCGGGCCGGGAGCGCTGCCTCCGACCGCCTGCCAGACGGTGACGACGTGCTCGATGACCTCGGCAAGCGGGAGGTTCCAGGGGGTGAAGCGGCCGTCGGTGACGAACCCCGCCCGGATCTCCCCGCGCGCGAGCATGCGGGCCAGCAGCGTCGGCCCCCGCCGCTCGAACTCCCGGTCGTCGAGGGCTCCGGCGGCCGTCATCACCTCTACCACGTGACCGGGATGCAGCCAGGTCCGCCGGCCGAGATCCTGCAGCCGCTGCTCCGGGGCGCCGGGCCGGGACGCCGCGAACGCGGCCAGCGCCTCCGGCGTCGCATGGACCGGCGGCCCGGGCGGATCCGCGGTGATCACCCCCTTCTCGTCAGCCCGCAGCCGGGCCCCGCGAGGGCCGCGCACCTCCCAGCGGGGCACGGTCGTCAGTCGCTGCGGGCCCGTCGACGTGGTGAGGGCGAGGGTGAGGTGCCCGTCGGGCAGCAGCTCCGCGCCGGTCACGGCGGCCGCGAGCAGGCGCGGATCGCGGAGGCCGACGGGCGTGTCGTCGAGCTGCTGGATGCGCGAGTGCAGCACCCAGCCACGGGCCGTGACAGTCCAGGTGCCGCGGGCGGCCACGCGGGTGTGGATGATGGTCTGACCAACGAGTTCATCCAGCAGTGGGTGGCGCTGTGGCTGCTGTCTGCGGGACATTCCCGGCAGGCCGGACATAAATGGAAGCATGCGTTCATCGTCCCCCATGGCCGGCCGACATCGTGGCTAGTATTGAAGAATGCCCAGCTCATGTGGCCGTGCGCCCGACCCTCGCCCCGCGCGGACCAGAGCGGCGATCTTCGCCGCCGCCCGCGATCTCAGTGCGTCCGACGGTGAAGTCACCGTCAACGCCCTCGTGCAGCGGGCGGGTGTCAGCCGGGCCGCGTTCTACAGCCACTTCTCCGGTCTCGACGACCTGATCGGCGCGATGCTCGCCGAGATGTTCGACGAGCAGCAGAAGCTCGAGTCCGATCTGGTGGGGCAGGGCCGCTCCACGCACGAGATGGTCCAGACGACGATCACGTCCCTGGTGCTCTACCTGGTGCGCCACCACGCCTTCCTGCGCGGGGCGCTGGACTGGAAGTTCGCCCACCGCACGTACCTGTATGTGGTGCGGCGCCTGTCCGAGCTGCATGAGGTCGCGCTGCGCAGCCTGCGCGACGAGGTGCCCTCTTACCTCCCCGTGCCCCGCACCGCCCGGTTCTTCGCCGGCGGCACGGCCGATGTGCTGATCCAGTGGCTGGTGGACACCGACGAGGAGGCCGCCGCGGGGGCGGAGCTCGACGCCTCCGAGCTCAGGGAGGCGCTGCTGCGGATCCTGCCCAGCTGGTACACCGGCCTGCAGCCCGAGGACCCGATCCCGCCGGCCGACGTCTCGACCAGCTCGGCAGGCCCCGCCCCGTCGGCCGACGAGAGCTGATCAGCAGTCGCGGACGAGCCGCAGCAGCACCCGCGCCCCGAAGCGCACCGCCTCAATCGGCACGCGCTCGTCGATGCCGTGGAACAGGGGCGCGAAGTCCAGGCCCTTGGGCAGCTGCAGCGGGGCGAAGCCGTAGCCGGTGATGCCGAGCATGCGGAACAGCGCCTTGTTGTCCGTGCCGCCGCTGAGGCAGTAGGGCAGCACCCGGGCGCCGGGATCCTCTGCCTGCACGGACTCGGTCATCGTCGCGACCAGCGGCGCATCGCGCGGGGAGTCCACGGAGTTGCCGATATGGTCGATGACCACCTCGACGTGCTCGCCGGTGAGCTCATCGAGCAGCGCCAGCAGCTCGTCCTGGTGCCCGGGCAGGAAGCGGGCGTCGAACGTCGCCTCGGCCGTCTGCGGGATCACGTTCCCCTTGTACCCGGCCTCCAGCATCGTGAGGTTCACCGAGTCGCCGAGGGTGCCGGCGACGAACTGGCGGGCCCCGCCCATCAGCGGCAGGGTCTCGCGGATGGTCTCCTCGTCCCAGCCGATACCGGTGATCTCGGTGACCCCGTCGAACAGGGCCCGCACGGCAGCGATGAACTCGAACGGGAAGACGTGCTCGTCCAGGGCGGTGATCGCCCGGGCCAGGCGCACGATCGCGCTCTCGTGGTTGGGGACGGAGCCGTGACCCGCGCGGCCGGTGGCGCGCAGGCGACCCCAGATCAGCCCCTTCTCGGCGGTCTGGACGAGGTAGGCGCGCACGTCCTCGCCGGTGTCCTTCTCGGGCAGGGTGATCGAGTACCCGCCGACCTCGCTGATCGCCTCGCTCATCCCCGCGAACAGCTCCGGGCGGTGCCGGCTCATCCATTCCGAGCCCCACACGCCGCCGTTCTCCTCGTCGGCGAAGAACACGAACAGCAGGTCGCGGGGCGGGCGCTGCCCGGTGCGGGCGAGGTGCCGGGCCAGCGCGAGGATCATGGCGACCATGTCCTTCATGTCCACCGCGCCGCGGCCGTAGATCATGCCGTCGTGGATCTCGGCGCCGAAGGGGTCCACGGACCAGTCCTCGGCGCGGGCGGGGACCACATCGAGGTGGCCGTGGAGGATCAGGCCGCCGCGCTCGCGGTCCTCCCCGTCCACGCGCACGAACACGCTGGGCCGGCCCGGGGCGGATTCATGGACCTCCGGGTCCAGCCCCACCTCGCGCAGCTTCGCCACGACGTACTCCGCCGCCTCCGTCTCCCCGCGGCCCCAGGTCGCCGGATCGTTGCCCCCGAAGTTGGTGGTGTCGATCCTGATCAGGTCACGGGTGAAGGCCACCGCCTCGTCCTGCAGCAGGGCGAGTTCGTCGGCGGTCGGAACGGCGATGGGCATGCGGGTCCTCCTCGGGGTCGGTCCGGGCCACGGTACTCTCCGCGGCCCGGACGCCCGGTGGGGAGGGGCCGGTCAGGCCTGGGAGCCCTCCAGGTGGGCGCGCAGGAACCACTGGAACTTCTCCAGGCCGCGGGTCTGCTCGATGAGGATGTCCTCGGACATCGGGTCGAGCTCGCCGGCGAGGGTGATCGCCTTGCGGTTCGAGGCGATGATGCCGGTGTAGACCTCGTCGAGGGCCTTGAGGTGCTCCTGGGTGTCGGCCTTGCCGAGGGTGTAGTCCGACCAGCTGCGCTCGCTGACGATGCGGCCCGGCGTGCCGACGGGGGAGGCGCCCAGCTGCGCGATGCGCTCGGCGAGGTCGTCGGTGTAGCCGCGCACCTCGGTCACCTGGGGGTCGAGCATCTCGTGGACGGCGATGAAACGCGGGCCGACGACGTTCCAGTGCGCGTGCTTGAGCGTGAGGTGGAGGTCGTTCATCGCGTGGAGACGGTCCTGCAGGGCCTCCACGAGGCGGACGGAGTCCTCGGTGCCGAGTCCGGGAACGGTGTACGAGAGGTCAGCCATGTCGTCTCCTCAGATGTCGCGTCGTGCTGGTGATGGCAGGCTAGCGACCATCGCCGTCTCCGGCCAGCGACGATCACCGCCGGCGTCCGTACGATGGGGGCAGATCCCCGAGGCAGGAGGTGCGCGCGTGAGACCGATAGCCACGATCCGGGAGCGGACGGCACGGCTCGCCCGGGTCCCCAGCGCCGTGCGCCGGCGCTCCGGTTCCGCTACGACCAGGGCGAAGATCGTCGCCGACGCGCGAGCACTGGTCCCGGACATCCCGCGCGACGCCGACGCCGGCCACCTGGTCCGCGCCGCCCGCCGACTGGTCCGACGGGCCGCCCAGGACGAGTTCGCCCGGGACGGCGTGCGGCAGGTGCGTCTACCGGAAGGTTGGGGACGCACGGAGCTGCGCAGAGCCGATGTCCCCGGCGATGCCAGCTTCCACGCGTTCGTGGAGGAGACGCTCGCGGCGATCGACATCGCCCCCGGCTCGCTGGAGCGGGACGACGCTCTCGAGCTGCGCGATGCGCCCACCTCGTCGGACGGGTACGGGCTCTCCCCGGAGGTCGCCTCCGACCTCGCCTCCTACCTGCTGGGCCTGGCCCGGGAGCTGACGGCGGCCGACGAGCAGGAGCTGGAGCCGGAGGACGAGTTCTTCGTCGGCCACGCGACCCGGATCCGCGAGGACGTGCGCGGCGCACTGATCCGCCAGGTGCGGGTGCCGCTGGAGCTGAAGGTGGCCCTGGACCGGCACGAGCGGATCGAGGGCGGCGAGCCGGATCCGGTGCTCGATACGGAGGATTTCACCTCGCAGGCCGGCGGCCCCGGGGACGCCGACGCCACCGAGGAGGAGCGCCGCAGCTTCGCCCAGCGCGCCCAGGCGGCCTACGACTTCGCGCAGTCCGAGGCCGGCCGGGCCGCGTTCAGCATGCTGCGCAGCGGCGCCGAGCGGGCCTACGAGATGTACGGTCAGCGGCCCGCCGGGGGCAAGACCTCCGGCAGCGACAAGTCCAGCGACAAGACCACCGGGAAGAAGCGCCCGCCGACGGGCTGAGGAGCCCTACAGCTCCGCCTTCTGCGCCACCTGGCGCTTGATGCGCACCAGCATCCCGGCCATGCCGTTCAGCCGCAGCGGGCTGACCACCTCGGCGAGGCCCAGCTGGCCGGTCACCGCCTCCGGGGTGTCCAGCACCTCACCGACGGTGCGACCGTCGAGGGCCTCGGCGAGGATCGAGGCGAACCCGCGCGTGGTGGGCGCCTCCGCCGGGGCCGAGAAAAACAGTCGCGTCGTGGCGTCCCGGCCGGTGCCGTCGACCTCGGTGGCCAGGAAGATCGGCGACTGGCACTCCGGGACCGGCTCGAGCAGCTCAGGATGGTCCGCATAGCGCTCGGGCAGCTCCGGCAGGGACTGGGAGAACTCCAGCAGCAGCTGCAGGCGGTCCTTCCCGCCGAGGGCGTGGAAGTCCTCGGCGATCTCGGCGAACGCCTCCGGCAGCGCAGGTCCGTCCGTCGCGGCGGTCATCGGGAGGGCACCTCGCCGGGTTCGGTGCCGACGGCGATCGGCAGACGCACGGCGTTGCCCCATTCGGTCCAGGAGCCGTCGTAGTTGCGCACGTTCTCGAAGCCCAGCAGGTACGTCAGCACGAACCAGGTGTGGGCGGAGCGCTCGCCGATCCGGCAGTAGGCGATCACCGGGGCGGAGGTGTCGAAACCGAGCTCCTCGCGGTAGATCTGCTCGAGCTCGGCGCGGGGCTTGAAGCGGCCGTCCTCCTGGGCGGCGCGGGCCCACGGCACCGACCGGGCCGAGGGGATGTGCCCGCCGCGGACGGTGCCCTCCTGCGGGTAGTCGGGCATGTGGGTGCGCTCGCCGGAGTACTCCTGCGGGGAGCGCACGTCGATCAGCTGACCGCCCAGGAAGCCCAGGACATCCTCGCGGTAGGCGCGGATGGGGGCGTCCTCGCGCTCGACGACGGGGTAGCCGGAGGTCGGGGTGATGTCCGGGGCGTCGGTGGTCAGCTCGCGGTTCTCGGCCTGCCACGCGTTGCGGCCGCCGTCGAGCAGGCGCACGTCGGGGTGGCCGAACAGCTCGAAGACCCACAGGGCGTAGGCGGCCCACCAGTTGGACTTGTCGCCGTAGATCACCACGGTGGTCTCGCGGGTGATGCCGGAAGCGTCCATCAGCTTCGCGAAGCCCTCGCCGTCGACGTAGTCGCGGGTGACGGGGTCGTTGAGGTCGAGGTGCCAGTCGATCTTCACCGCGCCGGGGATGTGGCCGGTCTCGTACAGCAGCACGTCCTCGTCGGACTCGACGACCGCCAGATCTCCTGTGCCCACGGAGCCCAGATTGTCGGCGAGCCACTGCGTGGTCACCAGCTTCTCGGGGTGGGCGAACTCCTGCAGGCCAGGAGTGGGATCAGAAGCAACGCTCATGAGATCACCTTTCGAGGGTGGAAAGTACCCCTCCAGTCTGTCACTGCCCGCGGTGGGATGGGGAGGTCGTCAGCGTGGCGTCGGCGCGGTTGCTTCCCCCACACCGCCCGGGCTCATACGGTGGCCCCATGGAGAACCTGGAGCAGGAACGCATCGTCCCGAAGCTCGACCTGATCATTCTCGACTGCCCCGACGCGATGGAGCTGGCCACCTTCTACTCGAAGCTGCTGACCTGGCGGCTGGAGGAAGGGTCCGATCGCGACTGGGCGACCCTCGCCCCGCCGCGCGGCGGCATCACTCCGGAGAACCCCGACGGGGAGGCCACCCTCGCCTTCCAGCGGATCGACGACTACCAGCGGCCCACCTGGCCCGGCGGTGCCCACCCCCAGCAGTTCCACCTCGACCTCTCCGTGCTCGACATCGACGAGGCCGAGCCGCAGGTGCTCGCCGCCGGCGGCACCGTGCACGAGCACCAGCCCTCCGAGAGCGGCAGCTTCCGCGTGTACCTCGACCCGGCCGGGCACCCGTTCTGCTTCATCCGCAGCGCCTGACGGGCCGGCCATGAACGGATCCGCACGATGAGTTCTCGTGCGGTTCACCCCCTCGCCGCTGGTCCGTGACCGGGCACTCCTAGCGTGGGAGCGCTACCACCACGCTGCACCGAGGAGTCGCCCGTGTCCCCGTCCGCCCGCCACCGCCTCGTGGTCCTCTCGATCGACGCCATGAGCGTGGTCGACGTCCCCTTCGCCCGCACCCTGCCGAACTTCGCCCGGATCCTCGCCGGGGGCTGGGGGAGCGCGGAGGCGATCTACCCGACGGTGACCTACCCCAACCACACCGCCCAGACCACCGCGCGCACGGCCGCCGGGCACGGGATCTACGCCAACGAGAAGGTCCAGCCCGGGGTGCGCCGGCCGGACTGGTTCTGGGACGCCCGCGACATCGCCTGCCCCACGATCTTCGACCTCGCGAAGAGCGCGGGCCTGACCAGCGCGAGCGTGGGCTGGCCGGTCACCGGCTGGTCCCCGTCGATCGACATCGCTGTGCCGGAGATCTGGGACGTCGCCGGCCTCGAGCAGACGAAGGCGCTCGTGCGGGAGGCCGCCAGCGAGCGGGGCCGGGAGTACGTGGATGCCCACGCCGGCGATATCCGCTGGGACTCCAAGCACCGCTTCGGCCGCTTCGTCACCTCCGTGACGGCCGACATCATCCGCACCGAGGGGCCCGACGTGCTGTTCGCCCATATCGTCGACGTCGACGGCGCCCGCCACAGCACCGGGCGCTACACGCCTGAGGTGCGCGAGGCGTTCGAGCGGGTCGACGGGTGGATCGGCGAGATCCTCGATGCGCTGGAGGAGGCCGGCGTGGCCGAGGAGACCAACGTCGCGATCGTCTCCGACCACGGGCACGTCGAGGTGGGGCGCTGCTTCCGCGCCAACCGGGTGCTGGTCGAGGAGGGCCTGATCCGCCTCGATGCCGGCGGCGAGGTCGCCTCGTGGGACGCCTGGGTGCACGGCTGCGGGCTGACCGGCCAGCTGCACCTGAACCCCGAGGCCGACGCCGACACCCGCGAGCACGTGCTCGCCCTGGTCGAGGACTGGGTCCAGGACCCCGAGATGCCCATCGCCCACTTCCACCCGCTGGCCGAGATGGTCGAGGACTACGGCTACTCCGGGCCCTTCGCCGGGATCCTCGAGGGCACCAGCGGTACCAACTTCCAGAACGTGTGGGAGGGGCGTGCGCTGTACAACCGCTTCGACGAGGACTACGCGTTCCTCATCAGCCAGCACGGCCACCTGCCCGAGCAGGACATCCAGGCCGTGTTCGCCATGGCCGGGCCGGACATCGCGGAGGGGACCAAGTTCGCGCGCTGCACGGTGACCGACGAGGCGGCGACGTTCGCGCACCTGCTGGGGCTGGAGTTCCCGGAGGCCGACGGGGTGGTCGTGTCGGGGATTTTGGCCGAGAACGTGGGCGTCGTGGCCTGATATGTGTGCCATGATGCGGACATGCTGACCCGCCAGGAGGATCTCGAGCTCCGCAATGCGGCCATGACTTGGCTCGAAGTGCGGACCCAGGACGGGTTGAACCCGATCGGGTATGAAGATCTCTTGCAGGACTTCTACTTCCGTGGCGAGCGGCGCGCGCTCAAAGACAGGCAGGCTGGGATCTGCAAGCCGGCCGTGCTCGAGACTGCTTTGTCGATAACCACGACATATCGCGCCGAAGGCAAAGAACGTCCTTATGATGACGCCCCGGGCCCTGACGGACTCCTTCGTTACAAGTGGCACAAGACCGATCCAAACCATGCGCATAACCGGGGGCTGCGTGAGGCGATGGCGCGCGGCTTGCCCCTGATTTGGTTCTGGGGCATTGCGCCTGGACTGTACAAGCCGATCTTCCCGGTGTACTTGGTCGCTGAGGAGCCGGAACTGCACCAGTTTGTCGTGGCGACCGACGGGCTCCACAATTTCGAGTCGAGCGGTCTTGGGGGCGAGGAAGCCTTCCGTGAATACGCAGAGTCGAAGACTAGGCGACGAATCCATCAGCCGGTTTTCCGCGGGCTTGTCATGCAGGCGTATGAGACCCGCTGTGCTATGTGTAATCTGCGGCACAGCGCCCTGTTGGACGCAGCCCATATCGTCCCGGACCGAGATGAGCGGGGCATCGCAGCGGTGAGGAACGGCCTGGCTCTCTGCAAGATTCACCATGCTGCGTATGACGCGGGCATCCTGGCCGTCACCCCGGACCTGAAGATCGAGGTCCGCGAGGATATTTTGGACGAGGTTGATGGCCCGATCTTGGAGTACGGCCTCAAACGGCTCCACGGGGAGGAGCTTCGGAAGGTGCCGAAACGGCGGGCCGATCGTCCGGACCGGGATCTACTCGCCCTGCACTACGCAGAGTTCATGAACGCCCCTGCATCAGCCGCGCCGCGCATCGATATCGGCTTCCCTGGACTCAGCGCGAGCGACCGAACCGGTCCTCGATGACTCGCAGCACCGGAACGTCGGCCGGGGACCACGCGAGGCCACGCAGGTCCTCGATGGCGAACCACGCCATGTCGTCATGGTCGGTACTGGCCGCGGGTTCAGGACCCTCCAGGGAAGCCCAATAGCACGCGAGATCGATCATCGCGTCACCCACCTGCGTGGTTGCCCGAGCCGCGAGCTCGCCGATTCTCACAGTGATGGCCAGCTCCTCGTAGAGCTCTCGGTGGAGGGCATCGGCTGGACTTTCTCCGGGAGCGATCTTTCCGCCCGGGAACTCCCATAGCCCTCCGGCACTGCGTTCAGGATTCCGGCGTGCGGCGAAGATCTGTTCGTCGCGGTGCAGGATCGCCCCCACCACCTCGATCGCTGTATCCACTCTCGAGAGGCTCCTTAGCCGTGAGTCGTCATATGGCGACCATCGATGACATCAGTACGCATGCGCGGTGAACGCTTCTCGAACGACCTCCGCGCTCGCCCCCTCCGCGAGCAGCACCTGCAGCAGCAACCGCGCCTTCTGCGGCGACAGCGCCCCGGCCATGACCACTCCGCGCGAGATCAGGTCCTTCTCGCTGCCGGGGTAGTCGTAGTGCCGATCCGAGGTGCCGCCACTGGGTATACGGGTCGCGACCACGACGGGCGTGCCGGCATCGACCAGTGCCGCCAGTCGCGGCACCGCGTCGGCCGCGACATGCCCCATCCCGACGCCGGCGACGACGAGCCCGTCGAGCGTTCCCGCAGGCAGTCCGTCCAGCAGCGTGAGGTCCTCGCCGACGCCGCCCATCAGGATCGGCACGTTCGGCAGCGTGCCCGGCAGCTGCCCATCCCGCACAGCCGGTCGCTCCAGCGGTCGGTACAGCAGGCGCACGTCGTGCTCACTCACGAGCGCCACCGGGCCCGAGGGCTCCGAGGTGAAGGCGTCGATCGAGCGTGAGGACGTCTTGGTGACCTGCTCGGCGAGGTGCACGGAGGCATCGAAGACGGCCAGCACGCCGAGGCCTCGTGCGGACGGGGCAACCGCGGTGCGCACGGCGTCGCGGATGTTCGCCGGCCCGTCGGCCCCCGGGGCGTTGCTGGGTCGCATGGCGCCGGTCAGCACGAGCGGCGCGTCCCGGTCCCAGTAGAGGTTCAGCAGGAACGCGGACTCCTCGAGGGTGTCGGTGCCGTGGCTGACCACCACGCCGGTCGCGCCCTGGTCGACGGCCTCGCGGGCGTATCGGAGCACGTCGCGCAGGTGCTCGGGGCGCACCGACGGGGAGCCGACGTTCGTGATCTCGTGATGGGTGACGGCTACGCCGTCGATGACCGACGGCGCCAGCGACGCTCCCGCGGTCCCGTCCGGGGCGGCGCCCAGCCCGGCCGCATCCTGCGACATGAAGATGGTGCCGCCGAGCGACAGCAGGCTCACCGAGTTCACGACAGGTCCGGCTCTTCACCCAGGTAGAACGCGGCGGTGCGCACGGCGGCCTTGCGGGCGGGCTTGCGGTCCGCACCGGAGGCGACGTGCGCGGCGGCCCAGGCGTCGGCCGTGGCCCGAGTGAAGTCCGCGCCCTCGTCGGAGGCGGCGAAGCCGCCTAGCTCCGAGAGCAGATCGGTCGAGGGGTTCTCGAGGTGCAGGGCGAGGGCGTACAGCGCGCCGTCCCAGCCGCAGCCCGTGGCGGCGGGCCCGAAGGTGCCCCAGTGCGCGTCGACGGGCACCGTGTGCCGCAGCTCGAAGCGGGAGCCGCCGCTCTCGGCCTCGGAGATCAGCAGCTCCATCTCGCTCGTGGAGCCGCCGAACTCCCAGGTCAGCTTGAGCCGGTGGGGCTCCTCGGCGCCGAGGACGGTGCCCTGGGTCTCCATGTCCGGCAGCTCGAAGCGGCCGCCGTCCTGCAGGTCCCCCTCGGCCCGGCCGAACCAGAGGGCGAGGCGGTCGGCGCTGGTGAGGGCGGCCCACACCTCGGCGGGCGGCGCGGGGAGGTCCTGCGCGAGGGAGATGACGTGCCCGTGCGGGGCGGGGATCACCGTGCGGGTGACCTCGGTCAGCTGGCTCTCGGGGGTGGGGGTGGCCATGGGGGCTCCTTCGTCGGGGGGACGTCGAGGTCCACTCTGTCAGGTGGTGCGTCGCAGGCGCACGATGACCTCGGCGTGCTCGGTGTGGGGGAACATGTCCACCCAGCGCCCGGCGACGATCCGCAGCGAACTCATCGCGGAGAGGTCGGTGGCGAGGGTGGCGGGATTGCAGCTGGAGTAGACGACGTCGCGCACCCCGGATCCCTCCAGCCAGGCGGCGAGGTCGGGGCCGATGCCGCGGCGGGGCGGATTGACGACGACCACGTCGGGCGGGCCGGCGGGACCCTCGGCCTCGCGCCGGGCCCAGGCGGTGGCGTCGTCGGCGAGGAAGGTGACCGGCAGCGCGGCGCCCTCCGCCGCGGCCCGAGCCCCGTCGATGGCCTGCGCGGAGACCTCGACGCCGGTGACGCGGGCATGGGGCACGGCCCGGGCGGCGTGCAGCGCGAAGCCGCCGAGCCCGCAGTACAGGTCCCAGATCCGCGGGGCCACATCGTGCTCGGCGGCGATCTCGGTGATCCAGGCGGCGCCCTGGCGGTACAGCTGCCCGGCGACCTCCGTGTTGGTCTGCAGGAAGGACTGCGGGGCCGCATGCAGCGTGACGTCCCCGGTGCGCACGGCGATCGAGGCTGCCCCGGCGAGATGGATCTCCTGTTCGCCCTCGACGCGCGTGGTGTGCTCGGGATGGATGTTCGCACTGACCGCGACGATCGACGGGTGCGCCCCAAGCAGGCGCGGCAGATGCTCACGGATCCTCCCCAGCGCCTGTTCGGAGCGCAGCACCAGGCGCAGCAGGTGCTCGCCGTTCGGGGAGGCGGTGATCAGGACGTTCTTGATCTCGCCGCGGCGTCGGGCCACGTCGTACGGCGGCACCTGCGCCCGACGGATCAGTGCCTTGACCCCCTCCAGCACCTCCTCGACCCCGTCGGGATACAGCGGGCAGTCGCAGAGGTCGGCGCCCGGGGCGCCCCCGGCCGCGCGGGGCAGGGAGAGGATCGGGTCCTGGGCCGTGCCGCCCACGGCCATCTTCCCGCGCGCCCGGAACCCGGCCTCGGGGCCGACGATCGGCTCGTCCCACTCGGCGCCCGATGCGAGATACGGGGCCAGCAGGGCCTCGACGCGGGCGCGGCCCTCGGCGATCTGCCGAGGGCGGGGGAGGTCCAGCAGAGTGCACGAACGGCACTCGCCGGAGTCGAAATGATGGCACCGCACCGCAGAAGTCTACGAGGCGGGGCCTCTGGACTGTCGGGCCCCGCGACTAGCCTCACGGGCAGGTCAGGAGACGCGGCCGGACTTCCTCGGCAGAGGCCGCGCGGCAACCGGAACCGAACCCGGTGCCCGTCGAGGAAGACCCGGCCGGAGTGCGCCCGCACCTCCGGCAAGCAGGCCCGCCAGGGCCGGACTCGGAAGGCACCGGCATGGACACTCACCGCTCCCACCGCCCGCACCCGCAGGATCAGCCCGCGGACATCGCCGCGACCTGGCGCGACCAGCAGATCGAGCTGGTCCTGCCCGGCGTCGGCGCGATCACCGCCTGCGCGGATCCGCGCCTGTTCCACGACCCCGACCCTGAACCCCGGGCCGAGCCCGACGAGGGCTTCCGCCGCCGTGAGCCGACCACCCCGCCGGATCCCGGGCAGGTCCGCGCCACGCTGCGAGCCCGGCCACCGCTCGAGCTCGAGCACACCTGGCTCGTGGTCCCGGCGCTCGGCCCGGTGCTGCCCACGCAGCAGAGCGAGGGGATGATCGTGGCAGATCTCAGCGGATGCACGTCGCCTGGCGAGCTCCGCCCGGGCGTGCCCGGTCGCGAGCCCGGGGTCAGAAAGCCGGCGCGCAGCTCTCGGGAGCACTGGTGGTACCGCGTCCCGTCAGTCGCCGCGGCGCTGCGCGTCCGCGGAACCATGGCCGGGCACGGCGCTCTCGTGGGATCGGGCCGGGAATGGTTCGAACCGGCCGTCGCCGCCCGCGAGGACCTGCTGGCCGCCCACCCCGATCAGGCGCTCGAGGTCGCGCTGAACGTGGCGCGCGAGCACGGCCAGGCCGCCGTGATCCGCCTCGGGCCGGCGGGCCTGGACGTCATACCCACCGGGGCCGATCCGCGGGTGCCGCAGCTGGAGGCGATCGACGTGCTGGTCACGGCGAGGCCGCCCCGGTGCCCGCTGCGGGGCACCGATGACGCCGAACCGTGCCGGCCCCACGGCGGCCCGTGGATCGAGGCCGCGCAGCGCGCCCAGGTGAGCTGGGAGGCGCGGCGGTCCCAAGCGCTGGCCGTGCAGGAGTGCGGGGTCTGCTTCGGCGAGGCGCTGCCACCGGAGCCGGATCAGCCCCAGCTGCCGCGCCTGGCGCTGCGCACGCCGGTCCCGTTCATCGACCGGCTCCACCTGCGCAGCGGCGAGGAGGTGCGGATCGATCCGCTGCGATAGAGCGCCGGACGGGCTCCGCCGGTCGGCTCAGCCGACGGGCGGGCCCACGATCAGCAGCACGACGAACACGACCGCCACCACGGCGATCGCGATCACGGCGGCCGGCAGCGGCCGGCGCAGGGCGAGCGAGATGAGCTTCGTCGGCGCGGACCGGCCGGGCTCCTGGCGCAGGCGCCACGTGGTCCCCAGCAGCCCGCGGCGCTCCGCCCACAGCTCGAAGGGCACGGTGGCGAAGGGGATGATGGCCGAGACGACACCGAGCACGACCTGCCCCACCCGCCAGCGCTGATCGACCGCGACCAGCACCAGGGTCAGCAGGAAGGCGAGGAAGACGAAGCCGTGCAGGCCGCCGCCGATGCTCACCAGCAGCTCCGTGCTGCGCACGACGTACTTCAGGAACATCCCCGCCAGCAGCAGGGCCCACGTCACCGCTTCGGCGACGGCGACGATGCGGAACAGCCGCGACGGGCTGAGGACGGACGGGGATGCGGTGGTCGTGGCGGTCATGGCCGACATGGTGCCAGGCGGTGCTGAGCCTCCGCCGAAGGCGGGCACGGCCGTCGACTTTCGGCGGATCCATCACCGCGGCGCCGCCCGCGAGGCTGGGGCCATGACGACCACCACCATCCCCGGAGAACTGTTCCTCCTGCTCACCGATGACGCCGGCCGCCAGGAGGCGACCTCCTCGCGGAAGGAGGCCGTGGCCGCCGCGGCGGTCGCCGAGCTGATGCTGCGCGAGAGGGTCCAGCTCAGCGAGGAGAAGCAGCCGCGTGTGCAGGTCACGGACACCAGCTCCACGGGGATCCCGGTCATCGACCAGGCCCTCGGCGCCCTCACCGAGCTGGCACCCGGACGGCTGCGATCGGTCATCTCGCACCGGTGGATGGACCTCACCGAGGTCACCGGCGAAGGGCTCGTCGCCGCCGGCGCGCTGCGACGCAAGGACGGCTGGTTCACCACCACCTGGCCCGCGCACGACGACACCCTCGAGACCGGACTGCGCGCCCGGCTCGGCGCCGCCGTGGCCGACCCCTCGAAGGCCAGCCTGCAGGACGCGATCCTGCTCGAGCTGCTGCGCGCCCTGGGCATCGCCCACCGGATCCTGAAGGACGACATCGCGGGCATGTCCCGTCGCGACCTCGATCGCGCGATCCAGGGCCTGGCGGTCGATCACCCGGCGGCGCGAGCGGTGAAGCGGGCCATGGACGACATGACCGCCGTGATGATCGCGACCACCGCGGCGACCACGACGGTGATCACCTGAGAAGCCTCGGGCGGGCCGCGACGCGGGCTCGCGTCACGACCGGCTGCCGGGGTACTGCCTCTCGCTGAGCAGCTGGGCGAGGTGGGCCGCGTTGGCGGCCAGCGTGCTGTTGGTGGAGGCGACCGCATCGGGGACCTTCTCGAGGTCCTTGTAGTCGCCCGGGGTCATGGCCTCGCCGTTCCAGTACGTCCCGCCCTGCGCGGGGATGGTGAAGCCGATGTCGTTCAGGGCCTGGAACGTATCGGCGATGATCTTGTGGGCCCCGTCCTCGTTGCCCACCACTGCGGTCACGGCCACCTTCCCGAACATTCGCGGCCGCTGCTGCTCGTCGAGGTCTGACAGCTCCGCGTCGAGCCGTTCGAGCACCCGCTGGGCGACGCTGGACATGTGGCCCAGCCACGTCGGGGTCGAGAGCACCAGGATGTCGGCGGCCTTGATGCGCTCGAGGATCTGCGGCCACTGATCACCCTCACCCATGTCGGCCTGGACGCCGGGACGGACGTCGTAGTCGACTACGCGCACGGCGTCCCCCGTGACGCCATGGGTGCCGAGCTCGTCGAGCACATGCTTGGCCATCACGTCGCTGCTGGAATCGCTCGGGGACGGCTTCAGCGTGCAGACCAGCGCGATCGCTTCCAGTGTCCTGTTCATGCGTGCACCCTCCTCATCTCGTGCGCCTCGCGAGAGGCGGGCGGTCGTCGGTCCCCGGTGTTCTCCACCGGACACCGGGACTCTACGCACCCGCTCAGGAGCGCGTCCGCTGCGCCGATCGGTCGGTCGGGACTCACCGGCGCCGCGTGGTGCGCGCCGTGGCCGGGGCCTCCCACGGATCCTCGGGCCACGGATGCTTGGGGTAGCGCCCGCGCATCTCCTTGCGCACCTCCCGGTAGGGGCCGTCCCAGAAGGAGCGCAGGTCATCGGTGATCGCGAGCGGGCGGCGCGCCGGGGAGAGCAGATGGAACAGCACCGGCACCCGCCCGCGCACCAGGCGGGGGGTCTCGGCCAGCCCGAACAGCTCCTGCAGCTTCACCGCGACCACGGGCCGGCCGTCCTCGGCCTCGGGCGGCGGGTACTCGATCCGGGCGGTCGAGCCCGACGGGACGGCGAGGCGCTCGGGGGCCAGATCATCGAGCTCGGAGGCCTCCGGCCACGGCAGCAGCAGCCGCAGGCCGCTGGTGACATCGATAGCGGAGAGCCTGGTGGTGCGCGCGGAGACCTGCGGCGCGAGCCACGTCTCCAGCCGTGCCAGCAGAGACTTCTCGTCCATGGCGGGCCACGGATCGCCCAGCTCGCGGCGCACCAGCGCCAGCCGCGCCCGCAGCCGCCCTGCGGACTCCGACGCCTCCAGCGCCTCCAGGCCTCTGGAGCGCACGTGGTCCAGGACAGCGGGGACGGCGTCCTCAGCCGTGGCCGTCACCGGGGTGGAGGCCAGCTCGATCGCGCCCAGCCGGCGGCGCCGGCGGGCCCGGACGGTGCCGGAGTCGAGGGTCGCGGAGCGCTCGGTGACCAGCAAGTCCGCTCCGGCGGCGAGGGCATCCTCCTCGGTCAGCGGGGCGGCGGTGCGGATCACGGCCCCGGTCCCGTCGGCCGCGCGGCCGTCGGCCCGCTGGACCTCCCACACCGCCAGCCAGTCGCTTCCCAGCAGGCCGCTGCCCTCGGGCAGTGCGGCGCGGGTGCCGGAGGCGAGCAGGTACGAGCGAGAACCCTCCGCGATCCGGCGGGCAAGGCGCTCGGGACGGGCGAGGGCCAGCACTGCGCCGGCCTTCTCGGCGGGCGAGACGCCCGTGAACGAGGGCACCGGCTCGCCGTCGGCCGCAGGGGTGCGCGCCTCGCGGGCGATCCGGGCCAGCCGGTCCCGTTCCCGCGCCCAGCGATCGGCGCCGGGCGCGCGGCCGGAGCGCAGCTCCTGCAGCAGACGGGGGAGGTCCGCGCCGACGGGACGGTGGTCGTCGGAGACCGCGGCGACGATCTCGGCAGCGTGCCGCGCGGCGTCCCGCCCGGGCAGCGCACGAGCCCCGTCGAGCAGTGCCCGCGCCTCGCGCACCCCGATCGGCAGCCGCGCCACCCGTCGGCCCCGTGCCGTCGGGCGGCCGTCGTCCTCGACCAGGCCGAGAGCGTGCAGCGTCGACTCCGCGGCGGCGATCTCGGCGGGTGGCGGGGGAGTCAGCAGCGGCAGGCCCTCGCCGCGCGGGGTGCCCCAGCAGGCCAGCCACAGGGCGGCATCGGTGAGGTCGGTGCTGGTGATCTCCGGCGGGGACTGGGCGGGCATCCCGGCCAGGTCCGACTCGGCGAAGACCCGCACCGCGCGTCCCGGTCCGAGCCGCGCGGCGCGGCCGGCCCGCTGATCGGCGGCTGCGCGGGAGGCGCTGACAGTGACCAGGCCCGTCATGTCCCGGCCCCGGTCCCGGCGCACCTCGCGCGAGAGGCCCGCATCGACCACCAGGTGGACGCCCGGCACGGTCAGGGAGCTCTCCGCGATCGAGGTGGAGACCACGATCCGGGGCGGCTCGCCGGGGCGCCGGCCACCGGTGGCGCGGTCCTGCGCAGCGGCCGGCAGCCGACCGTGCAGCGCCAGCACCTCGACCTCGTCCCCGCCGCCGTGGCCGATGAGCCCCTCGAGCCGCGAGACCAGCTCGTCGACCTCGCGGGCGCCCGGGACGAACACCAGCGCGTCGGCCCCGGAACCGGCCTGGGCTCTCACGGCCGTGCGGGCCAGATGATCGAGGTAATCGCGGGTGACGCCGCGCGCGTCCAGCCGCGGCGCAGGGGAGGGGGCGTACTCCACGCTGAGCGGGTGCAGGGCGCTGGGGACATCGACCACAGCGGCGCCATCGAGCACCCCGGCCACCGCCTGCGCGTCGAGCGTCGCGGACATCGCGCCGACCAGCAGATCCTCCCGCAGCTGCCGGGCCTCGGAGAGCATGCCCAGCAGCAGGTCGGTCTCCAAGGAGCGCTCGTGGACCTCGTCGAGCACGACGGCGGCGACCCCGGGCAGCTCGGGCTCGGCCAGCAGGCGCCGCAGCAGCACGCCCGGGGTCAGCAGCTCCAGCCGGGTCGCCTCGCCCACCTGCCGCTGGCCGCGCACGGTGAAGCCGACGGGTCCGCCCGGTGCGCTGCCGTCCAGCGACGCGATCCGCCGGGCCGCGGCGCGCACGGCGACCCGCCGCGGCTGGGTGACCAGGGTGAGGCCGCCGGACCGGTTCGCCACCAGCGGCGGAACCAGCGTCGTCTTGCCGGTGCCCGGCGGGGCGGTGACGACCATCGCCCCGGTGCGTGCGGCCGCCTCGAGCTCGGCACGGGCCCCGGTGACCGGGAGGCCGGCGCCGATGCTCTGGAGGTCGAAGCGGTGCGGGGAGGGCGTCACGTGGGCGGTCAGTCGATGAGGTCGAACTCGACCTGCTCCGTGTCGCTGCAGACGCTGGTCACCGCGATCGTCCACAGGTCGATCGTGACGGTCTCGCCGAGAGTGATGTCCTCGACAGGTCGCGGCTCGCCGTCGCCGACGGCCGCGGTGAGCTGGGCGTCGTCCCCCTCGATCCCGGTGAGCTCGATGGTCACGGATTCACCGGCCCGCTCGGGCAGCTCGGGCGTGGCGGCGGTGCCGACCTCTGCGAGGTAGGTGCCCTCGCCGTTGCAGGCCGCGGGCGGCTCGAAGCCGTCCGGGGCCGGGGTGACGGGGTAGGCCTCGACGGGGATGGCGGCTTCCGTCTGCCCGCCGCCGTCGGAGGCCGCGGAGCCACCGTCGGACGCCGAACCGCCATCGGAGGCGGAGCCGCCGCCGTCGGACGCCGCCGGAGGATCCTCGGGTGCCGGGCCCTCCCCACCGCTGCATCCCGCCGCGAACAGCGAGAAGGCGAGCAGAGCCCCGGCGAGACGGGCGCGGGACGAACGGGACGACGTGGCGCTGGTGGGCACGCGTGCACCTCCGGGGAGCGATCCTGGCTGACGGCGCCCACGCTACTGGACCGCCCAGCGCATGCCACCATCTGGGGGTGGGAAGCGCCGCCGACCGGGGCAGGCGCCCGACACGGTCACCGGAGAGGAGGACAGCGGACATGGGCCAGAAGAAGAGGCCGCCGCGCCCGACGCCGCCGACTCCGAAACCGCCGACTCCGAAACCGCCGACCCCGAAGGCGCCGACCCCGAAGGCGCTGCGCGGGCTGAAGGACCCCGCCCGCACGGTGCGGCCCGTCGACTACACCGCCATCGGTCGCCGCGACCCCGAACCTCGTCGCGACCCTGCACCGCGCCGGGCCCCCGAGCCCCGCCGCAGGCCCCGGACCATCGAGCCGCCCCGCCAGGCCCCTTCGCCGCCACCGGACGCCGTCCACACCCTCCGGGCCGAGGACCCGCGGCCGCTGCCGCGCCCGCTGCGGATCGCGGAGGAGGACATCCGCAGCGTCGGCATCCGGGACATCACCACCGAACGCATCGTCCACGTGGTCGCCGACCCCGAGGACGCCTGGACGGCCGACGCCGGCACCAGCGACCACTTCCTGCGCGGGGACCTGGTGGTCCAGGTGCGGCGCGCCGACAACGCCGTGATCGGCGTGTTCAGCGCCCGGTACGCGCTCTCGGTGCGCCCCGAGGACTACGAGCCGGCCCTGGACATCGCCGAGGAGGCCGCCGGTCCCGGCGCGCGCGGCGGCAAGGGCACGCGCCACCCCACGACGCGGCGGGAGCTGCTGCGGCGGATGGAAGCGGCCGGATTCGTGGTCACGCCCGGCGCGGGGCACGGGCGGGTGAGCCATCCGGATCATCCGGGCCTGTTCGTCCCCTTCGCCTCGACCCCGTCGGACCGCCGCTTCACGCGGCACGCCGTGGCCCAGATCCGGCGCGTGTTCGGGATCGACCTGCGGCGCTAGGACTCTGCAGGGATCCCGGAGAAGAAAGTGCCCCGGCCCGTCCCCACGGGCCGGGGCCATCCCTTTCCCCCGCGTCCCGGACGAGCGGAATCCGCCTCCTCCTCAGTCAGCGGGTTCCTCCGGTGACGCGTTGGGAACGAGTACACACCCCCTCCTGGAAAATGCACTGCAACAGCGCTGTTCATTCCCTGGGAGGGGCGCTGGCCTGCACACTCAGGGAGACGTGACCGAGGGCGCGCAGCAGCTGGACCAGCCGATCGAAGCCGATCGTGCCGGCCACCACACGCAGCACCACCACGTCGTGGGAGGGGGCGTCCTCGTCGTCGTCCGCGCCGCGCATGGAGGTCACGTCGTCCCGCGCGATCTGCGCCATCGGTTCGGCGTAGCGCATCAGCAGATCCACGTCGGTCGGCATCTCCCACCCCTCCAGGGTGCGCAGCAGATCGTCCAGGGCGCGCCGGGGGATCGAATCGACATCCGGCCAGCCCAGGCGCTCCAGCACGACGGCCACGGACGGGTGCTCGGGACGCTGTGACGCCGCCTCCAGCGCCTCCGGTGCTGCGCCGAGCGCGATCGCCTGGGCCTCCTCGAGGGCGTCGATCAGCGGGCGATCGGGGTCATCGAGCATCGCGGTCAGCCGGCGGATGCGGACGATGGGTGCATCGGCCACCTCCCGGAGCACCTGGATCAGCTGCAGGCGCTCGAGGTGGCGGGGACCGTACTCCTGCCGGGTGGCGGTCACGCGCTCGCCGGCGGGCAGCAGGCCCTCGCGCCGGTAGTACTTGATCGACGCCGCGCTGCAGCCGCTCACGGCCGCGAGCTCCTGCAGGAACATTCCTCTGCCCGCCTATGGATAGTGGGATCAGCGGCGACTATCTTGATGGCGCCGCGTTGGATAGCCACACTATCGTGAGCGTCGTGGACACTCTCACCCCGGTCATCGCCGTGCACGCCGTCGCCGCCCTGTACGTGCTCCTGCTCGGCCCGCTGCAGATCCTGCGGCGGCGCCGCGACCGGGCCCACCGCATGCTCGGCACGTCCTGGGTGGTCGCGATGGTGGTCGTGTGCGTCTCGAGCTTCGGCATCATGGACGACGGCTTCTCGTGGCTGCACGGGCTGTCGATCTGGACGCTCATCTGCCTGGTGCTGGCGATCGGCGCGATCCGCCTGCACAACGTCCCCACCCACCGCGGGTTCATGGTCGGCTCCTACCTGGGCACACTCGGCGCATTCGCCTTCGCGGCCCTGGTGCCCAGCCGGCTGATCCCGCACCTGCTGCGCAGCGAACCGCTCGTGGTCGCCGCGACGGTGCTCGCGGTAGCCGCGGTGGTCGCCCTGTTCGCGGCGCTGACGATCCGCAGCGCGCCGGCGAAGCCGACGCCGCGCCCGAAGGTCACCGCAGCCTGACCTCTCAGACGTCGATCTCGATCTCCTCGCCGCCGGTGGCGACGTAGTCCGAGAAGCCAACCGAGGTGATCGTCGTTCCCTCCGAGACGTCGGCGTACAGGAGCACGGACAGCGTCTCGCCCGGGGGGACCGTCTCGGCAGCGTCGGCCGTGAAGCCGTAGGCCACGGGATGCGGGGTGCCCGCGTCGTCGTAGAGCGTGAAGGCGGAGGGACTCAGCGAGAGGTCCTCGTCGGCCTCGTTGACCACCTCCACCGTGACCCCGAAGAACGTGCCGTTCATCGGCTCCTGGGCGCCGTCGGCAGTCTCGACCGTCGGCACCTCTCCGCTGTCCGTGACGCTCAGCGAGACGGTGGGCTCGGCACTGGGCTCCTCCGACGGTTCGGTGGTCGGGTCCTCCGTCGGCTCGGTCGTCGAATCCACGGAGGGCTCATCCGTGGGCTCGTCGGTCGACTCGGTGGCGGTCGTCGGCCCGTCCGTCGGCCCGTCCGTCGGCTCGCGCTGGAGCAGCCAGAACCCACCTCCGGCGAGGACGATCAGCACGAGCGCGAGCAGCAGGCAGCCGCACCCGAGCGCGATGTACAGCGGGGTGCGTCTCTTGGCGGGCGGCGAGCTCGGCATGCCGTAGGGGCTGCTCAACGGAGGACCTCCGGTGTGGGGCGTGAGGAATCGGGCGACTCGGGCTCACGCTATCTGGCCGGCACCACCGGGGCCATGGGGAGGAGTCCCCACCGGGAGGCGCCGCAAGCCGAATCAGGGCGGGTCGTCGAGGGGAAATATGCACCCGTGCGCGGAACGCGTGGTTGACTGTGCGCCACGCATCACCCATCGAGACGACGCCCCGACGGGCGGACCGAGACGTCCCCGACCTCGATCCGCAGGTCGGGACCGGAGGAGTCGAGAGCATTGCTCAATCGATTGCACGACGCCCTGCACCTGCGCACATCGCCGGTGATCTTCTTCAGCTCGGCGGCGATCATCATCGCCTTCGTGCTCGGGACGATCCTGTTCACCGATCCGCTCGGTGCCGCGACGTCGGCGGCGTCGACGTGGCTGATGACGAACCTCGGCTGGTTCTACAT